>JALEPA010000035.1 GCA_022766515.1 Lachnospiraceae bacterium
GCGCGAAAGAGTCGCAAGCGACTCTTTGTTCCTAGATAGGAAATTGCTCATCGTGTGGTGATATGCCACCAAGAATTGCTTCCGCAATTCTTGTAGAGCAAAACGCCGGTTTTGCTCTTTTGTTCCTTTATAGGAAACTGCTCGAAATGTGGTGTTATGCCACCAAGAATTGCCTTAGCAATTCTTGTAGAGCAAAACGCTGGTTTTGCTCTTTTGTTCCTATTGCAGGATTTATTACAAACAGAGGAGGAGAAGAATGGTAAAAGTAAATGGTGAGTTGTTAGACCTTGCAGGAAAGACAGTTTCCGAGTATCTGGCAACAACAGATTATGATCCGAAGCGGATTGCGGTAGAACGCAATGGAGAAATTGTTTTCAAATCGCAGTATGATGAGGTCGTTTTGCAGGACGAGGACAGTGTAGAAGTAGTCAGCTTTGTAGGAGGTGGTTGATGTGATAATGGCGGACAGAGAACAGGCTTCTTCTATCCCAACAAAGGAAGAATGGATGGCAGCGCTCACGATGTGTCATGGAGAAGAACGGCAGAAAGCATTTTCGGCTGCAACAGTTGCTGTTTGTGGTTTGGGCGGACTTGGTTCGAATATAGCAACCGCGTTGGCGCGGGCGGGCATTGGCAAGCTGATCTTGATCGATTTTGACTGCGTGGATATTACGAATCTTCACCGTCAGCAATACAAGATTACACAGATTGGAATGCCAAAGACAGAGGCGATCGTGCAAAATTTGCATGAGGTCAATCCCTACATCGTGACGGAGATCCATACGGTGCGCGTCACAACAGAGAATGCAGCAGGTCTTTTGCAGGAGGCAGACATAGTGTGTGAGGCATTTGACAATCCGGAGGCAAAGGCAATGCTTACGAATCTTGTATTGGAGCAGTTTCCGCAGAAATATTTTGTGGCGGGATCCGGTATGGCTGGATTTGGAGAGCCTAATATGATCCGGACGCGGAAATTGACAGAACATTTTTATCTGTGCGGTGATGGATGCAGTGATGTTGCGGACGGCGTTGGATTAGTGGCGTCCAGAGTGATGATCTGTGCGGCACATCAGGCCCATACGATCCTGCGCATCCTCGCAAAGGAGCAGTAGACAGCAAACTAAAAGGCTGACGACACAACGGAAAGAAGCAGCCGGCTAAAAACAGACGCTGGTTTCACAACGGAAAGAAGCAGCCGGCCAAGATCAGACGCTGGTTTCACAACGGAAAGAAGCAGCCAAATAAATGACACATACAACAGAAATGGAGATTATCATGAAAGATGACAAATTAGTAATTGGTGGACACGAGTTCAACTCTCGTTTTATTTTAGGTTCCGGAAAATATTCCATGAAATTGATCGAGGCGGCAGTAAAAGATGCGGGAGCGGAGATTATTACACTTGCGGTGCGTCGTGCCAATACCAAAGAGCAGGAAAATATTTTGGATTATATTCCGGAAGGTGTAACACTATTGCCGAATACCAGCGGTGCCAGAACGGCGGAGGAAGCTATTCGCATTGCGCGCTTGGCGCGTGAACTTGGTTGTGGTGATTTTGTTAAGGTGGAGATCATGCGTGACTCCAAATATTTATTGCCGGACAATCAGGAAACGATTCGTGCAACAGAGATTCTTGCGAAAGAGGGATTTGTGGTTATGCCGTATATGTACCCGGATCTCAATACGGCTAGGGATCTTGTAAATGCCGGAGCATCCTGTGTGATGCCGTTAGCTTCTCCGATTGGATCCAACAAAGGATTGGCAACAAAGGAATTTATTCAGATCTTGATCGATGAGATCGACCTTCCGATTATTGTAGATGCCGGTATTGGAAAACCATCGCAGGCGTGTGAAGCAATGGAGATGGGCGCAGCGGCGATCATGGCAAATACAGCGCTTGCAACCGCAGGTGATCTTCCAATGATGGCATCTGCTTTTAAGGCAGCGATCGAGGCTGGTAGAAAAGCATATTTGGCGGGGCTTGGCAGAGTGTTGACGCGTGGTGCGTCTGCCTCCGATCCATTGACCGGATTTTTGCGCGACTAAGGCGATACAGATTAAGGTGTCAAAAGGTTCGAATAGCTCTATCATAGAAAGGGACGATTGACACCATAATCCTACATAGGAAAGGAATACAACATGGAAAATCAATTTTTAGTAGATTCGGAGTATCTTTCTCCGGAGGCGCTTGCAAAAAAGCACCGTCTGGAGACGGATCCTTCTTCTAGAAAAGATCATATGGAATATTTACCGGGGATGGAGATCATTGAGTCTGAAGTCTGCGGCAAGGTGATGGATCAGATGGAGCAATATGAGGCTGATCGTTATACGGCAAAAGATGTGCAGGTGGCATTGGAACATGAGACATGCACGACCGAGGATTTTAAGGCATTGATCTCTCCGGCAGCAGAGCCTTTTTTGGAGCAGATGGCGGAGCGGGCGCGAAGGGAAACAAGTAAACATTTTGGTAACACGGTGTATCTTTTTACACCATTGTACATTGCCAATTATTGCGAGAATTACTGCGTGTATTGTGGCTTTAACTGTTACAATCACATCAAACGCATGAAGCTTACAATGGAGCAGATCGAAAAGGAAATGAAAGTTATTGCGGATTCAGGGATGGAAGAAATTTTGATTTTGACCGGAGAGAGCAGAGGGCAAAGCCCGGTGGAATATATTGGAGAAGCCTGTAAATTGGCGAGAAATTATTTTCGGATGGTGGGACTGGAAATTTATCCGGTCAATACAGACGAGTACCGATATCTGCATGAGTGCGGGGCAGATTATGTGACGGTGTTTCAGGAAACCTACGATGCAAAGAAGTATGAAACTCTGCATTTGATGGGACACAAGCGCGTGTGGCCATACCGTTTTGACGCACAGGAGCGAGCGTTGCGGGGCGGCATGAGAGGCGTGGCATTTTCGGCGTTGCTTGGATTGTCAGATTTTCGTAAAGATGCACTTGCCAGTGCTCTTCATGTATATTATTTGCAGAGAAAATATCCACATGCCGAAATGTCTCTTTCTTGTCCAAGACTTAGACCGATCATCAACAATGACAAGATCAATCCGTTAGATGTTCACGAAAAGCAGCTTTGCCAGATCATTTGTGCTTACCGTATTTTTTTGCCATTTGTGGGAATTACGGTTTCTTCACGCGAAAGTGCCTCTTTTCGTGATGGCATTGTAAAAATAGCGGCAACCAAAGTGTCGGCAGGAGTTTCTACCGGGATCGGGGATCACGACAGCAAGTACAATGGCAAAGAGAATGAAGAACCACAGGGCGATGAGCAGTTTGAGATCAACGACAGCCGCAGTCTGGATAAGATGTATCAGGATATCGCGGAAGAGGGATTGCAGCCGGTCTTGAACGATTATCTTTATATCGGTTAGTTGCTATGTGGATAGGGGAAAACTCGTCAGAAGTGTCCCTGTCAAAAGATGGAAAGGTGGAGGATAATGAGAGATTTTGATCCGAGTTTATATTTTATAACGGACAGCACCGGATTTACGGAAGAGGAGTTTTTGTATCGAGTGGAGCAGGCATTGATCGGGGGAGCAACGATGCTTCAGCTTCGTGAAAAAGAAAAGACGACCAGAGAGTATATGGAACTTGCTATAAAAGTGCATACGCTCACGCAGAAGTACCAAGTGCCGCTATTGATCGACGATCGTGTGGATGTAGCACTCGCAGTCGATGCAGAGGGGGTTCATGTTGGCGCCAGTGATCTGCCGGTTGCGGCAGCCAGGCGTTTGATGGGCGAGCATAAGATTGTTGGTGCGACGGCAAAAACGGTTCCCTGGGCGAGGGACGCCTATGAGCAGGGAGCGGATTACTTAGGTGTCGGTGCGATTTATCCAACAACGACTAAAGTAAAAACCGTGTTGACTTCGACAGATACGCTGCGGGATATTTGTGCGGCAGTGCCAATTCCAGTTAATGCGATCGGTGGCTTGAACAAGGACAATATTGATATTTTGGCTGGGATTCCGATCGCGGGAATCTGCGTGGTTTCTGCCATTATGAAAGCCGAAGATCCGGCGTTGGCTGCCAGAGAGTTGAAAAATCGGGCGAAGCAATTATAATTAGATCGTAGGACAACGATGATCAAAGAGAGGGATGGCGTATGATCGTTGTATTGACAGTGAAAAATTCTAATGCTATATTTAAATCCTAGTTAGAAAAAGAAATTTAGGTAAAAGAGTGCCGTGTGGACAAACGGAATACCGGGAGCTCACACGGTAATTTTTTATACATAGGCTAGCTAAAACTAACCAAACAAATACAAGGAGGCAGAGACCAAACATGACAAACGAAGAATATAAGAAACTATCAATAAAGGAATTTACGAAAGTAGCAAGTATGTATGAGAGTGACAGAGCGGGCATTTATGAAATATGTAAGAAAGATTATCCGGATATTTTGGAGGAACTGGAAAAGGAACCTTTCACGGATTTGTTAGATGCAGGATGTGGTCCGGCGCCGATGATCTCTTTGTTGTCAGATAAGTACCCGGAACGACACTATACAGGACTTGATCTAACTCCGGCTATGATCGAACAGGCAAAAAAGAAAAACATTCCAAACGCCACATTTGTTGTGGGAGATTGTGAGAATTTTCCTTTTGAGGACAACTCTTTTGATGCCATCATTTGTTCCAACAGTTTTCATCATTACCCAGATCCACAGGCGTTTTTTGACAGTGTCAAGAGATGTCTGCGTTCGGGAGGAAGACTTATTTTGCGTGATGTTTCCAGCGAGAACAAGCTGTTGGTTTGGTTGATGGATCACATAGAACGCCCGCTGGCAAATTTGTGTGGGCACGGTGATGTGAAAATTGCGACAAGAGGCACGGTGACGGAATGTTGTCAGAAGGCAGGATTAAAGGTGGAATCATTTGAAATCCGAAAGGGTATGCGGATGCATTGCGTGGTTAGGAAGTAGTGCGTTCGGCCCGCCAAAATGAGAAATGGAGTTTTTGGGAGAATCTATCATTGTTGATGCAAATGGCGAAGTTGTGGTGAAAGCGAATGACAGAGAACAAATTGTTTATGCGGATATAGACCTGCGGGATGTAGAGCAAATAAGATCACACAGACCGTATACACAATTAAGGCGACCGGAATGGTAT
>JALEPA010000043.1 GCA_022766515.1 Lachnospiraceae bacterium
GCAAGACCGGTGATGGTGTAGGTATTTTATTACAGATCTCACATGATTTCTTCAAGAAAGCTGTGAAGCCTCTCGGTATAGAGCTGGGAGAAGAGAGGGATTATGGTATCGGTATGTTCTTCTTCCCGCAGGATGAATTGAAGAAAAACCAGGCGAAAAAGATGTTTGAGGTCATTGTCGAAAAGGAAGGCATGGAGTTCCTTGGATGGCGTGAAGTACCGGTTGCACCAAAGGTACTCGGCCATAAAGCATTGGAATGTATGCCTTGCATCATGCAGGCATTTGTAAAACGCCCGGAAGAGGTAGAAAAAGGTCTTGATTTTGATCGTAAGCTGTATATCGCAAGACGCGTATTTGAACAAAGTAACGATGATACCTATGTCGTTTCTTTTTCCAGCAGAACGATCGTTTATAAAGGAATGTTTTTGGTAGGACAGCTTCGTTTGTTCTTCCAGGATCTGCAGAGTCCGGATTATGTGTCAGCGATCGCGATCGTACATTCACGATTCAGTACCAATACGAATCCAAGCTGGATGCGAGCTCATCCAAACCGTTTTATCGTACATAACGGAGAGATCAACACGATCGTTGGTAATGCAGATAAAATGCTCGCCAGAGAAGAGACGATGGAAACCCATTATCTTGCCAATGAATTTAGCAAGGTGCTTCCGGTTGTCAATCCAAACGGATCCGATTCGGCAAGATTGGATAACACATTGGAGTTCTTGGTTATGAGCGGAATGGAGCTTCCTCTTGCTGTCATGATTACGATTCCGGAGCCTTGGGAAAATGACATGAGTGTCAGCCAGAAAAAGCGCGATTTTTATCAGTACTATGCAACGATGATGGAGCCTTGGGATGGTCCGGCATCAATCCTGTTCTCTGATGGTGATTACATGGGTGCGGTATTGGATCGAAACGGACTTCGTCCATCCCGTTATTATATTACGACGGATGACCAGCTCATTCTTTCCTCAGAGGTCGGTGTGTTTGAGATCCCACCGGAAAAGATCGTGAAGAAAGACCGTTTGCGTCCGGGTCGTATGTTGTTAGTCGATACCGTTAAGGGAGAATTGATCGATGATGATGTGTTGAAAGAGCAGTACGCATCTCGTCAGCCTTACGGTGAGTGGCTGTACAACAATTTGATCACACTCAAGGAATTGCACATTCCAAACCAAAAAGTAGAAGAAATGACAAGCGAAGAGCGTGTGCGTTTGCAGAAGTCCTTTGGTTATACTTATGAGGAGTATAGAAACTCTATTTTACCGATGGCACAAAACGGAGCAGAGCCGATCGGAGCAATGGGTACCGATACTCCGCTGCCAATGCTTTCTGATAAGCCACAGCCATTGTTTAACTATTTCAAGCAATTATTTGCACAGGTAACGAATCCTCCGATCGATGCGATCCGTGAGGAGATCGTGACATCAACAAGCGTTTACATCGGTCAGGACGGTAACCTGTTGGAAGAGACAGCAGAAAACTGTAAGATGCTCAAGATCAGCAATCCGATCCTGACTGATACGGATCTGTTAAAGATCAAATATATGAATAAAGATGGTTTTAAGGTAGAGGAGATCCCAATTACTTATTATAAAAATACCTCCTTGAAAAAAGCATTGGATCGTCTTTGCCTGGAAGCAGACCGAGCATACAAAGAGGGTGTCAATGTCATGATCCTGACAGATCGCGGTGTGGATGAAAACCATGTAGCGATCCCTTCTCTGTTAGCAACGGCAACGATGCAGCATCATCTTGTCACAACGAAAAAGAGAACGAGCGTAGATATGATCCTTGAGACGGCAGAGCCAAGAGAAGTACATCATTTTGCAACATTGCTCGGATATGGTGCGAGTGCGATCAACCCATATCTTGCTCACAGCACGATCAAAGAGCTGATCGACAACGGCATGCTCGACAAAGATTATTACGCAGCAGTCGATGATTACGATGCAGCTGTACTGCACGGCATCGTCAAGATCGCTTCTAAGATGGGTATTTCCACGATCCAGTCTTATCAGGGTTCTAAGATCTTTGAGGCGATCGGTATCGATCAGGATGTGATTGAAAAATACTTTACGAATACCGTTAGCTGCGTGGGTGGAATTACTTTGGAAGACATCCAGAATCAGGTGGATGAGTTACATTCTTCCGCATTCGATCCATTGGGACTGCGTGTGGACTTGAATTTGGAAAGTCGCGGACAGCATAAGGCAAGAGGACATAAAGAAGAACATTTGTACAATCCGGAGACGATCCATCTGTTACAGCAGTCTACCTGGACCGGAAGCTACGATTTATTTAAGCAGTATACGAAGACGGTAGATGAAAAAGAGAGCCAGATGACACTTCGTAATATGCTGGAATTTAAGTTCCCTAAGAAGGGTATTCCTATCGAGGAAGTAGAAAGCGTCGAAGAGATCGTTAAACGATTCAAGACAGGTGCGATGTCTTATGGTTCTATTTCACAGGAAGCACACGAGACATTGGCGATCGCCATGAACCGCTTGCATGGTAAATCCAACAGTGGTGAGGGTGGAGAGAGTTTAGAGCGATTGGAGACGGCAGGACAGAAAGACAGTCGCTGCTCTGCGATCAAGCAGGTCGCATCCGGTCGATTTGGTGTTACTTCTCGTTATTTGGTCAGTGCCAAGGAAATTCAGATCAAGATGGCACAGGGTGCAAAACCTGGTGAAGGTGGACATTTGCCTGGCGGAAAGGTATATCCTTGGGTCGCAAAGACCAGACATTCTACACCGGGTGTCAGCTTGATCTCCCCACCACCTCATCATGATATTTATTCCATTGAGGATTTGGCACAGCTGATCTATGACCTCAAAAACAGCAACAAAGATGCCAGAATTTCCGTAAAATTAGTATCAGAGGCGGGTGTTGGTACTGTCGCTGCCGGTGTGGCGAAAGCGGGTGCAGCCGTAATCCTGATCTCCGGATACGATGGTGGTACGGGAGCAGCACCAAGAAGTTCCATCTACAATGCCGGACTTCCTTGGGAGCTTGGATTAGCAGAGACCCATCAAACACTTATTATGAACGGCCTTCGCTCTCGTGTACGCATTGAGACAGACGGTAAATTGATGACCGGACGCGATGTTTTGGTAGCCGCTCTGTTAGGTGCAGAAGAGTATGGATTTGCGACAGCACCATTGGTAACAATGGGATGTGTCATGATGCGTGTCTGCAACCTCGATACCTGTCCGGTTGGTGTGGCAACACAAAATCCGGAGCTTCGTAAGAGATTTAAGGGTAAACCGGAATATGTAGAGAATTTCATGCGCTTTATCGCACAGGAACTGCGAGAGTATATGGCAAAATTAGGCATCCGTAAAGTCGATGATCTGATCGGCCGTACAGATCTGTTAAAGATCAAGGATACTCCATCTGTTCAAGAGAAACATGTAGATCTTGCGGCAATCATTGATTCCAGCTTTGCAGGAGAGCGTAAGGAAAATAAATTTAACCCAAAGAATGTTTATGATTTTGCTTTGGAAAAGACGATCGATGAGCAGGTGTTCCTGCCACAATTGAAAAAGGCATTGGAAACGGGAGAGAAGGCATCCCTTACCGTAAATGTGGATAACCTCAACCGTTCTCTTGGAACAATATTAGGTTCAGAGATCACCAAGCGTTTCCATGATACCCTTGATCCGGATACCATTTCCGTTCAGTGTCACGGAAGTGGTGGACAGAGCTTTGGAGCCTTTATACCAAATGGTTTGAAACTGGAATTGATAGGTGACTGCAACGACTACTTAGGAAAAGGTTTATCCGGTGGTACGATCGTTGTATATCCTCCGGAGGGCTCCAACTTCAAGGCAGAAGACAACATCATTATCGGTAATGTCGCTTTGTATGGTGCAACCAGTGGTAAAGCATTTATCAATGGTATTGCCGGTGAGCGATTCTGCGTTCGTAATTCCGGAGCAACTGCGGTTGTCGAAGGCGTTGGCGATCATGGATGCGAGTATATGACCGGTGGCCGTGTTGTAGTACTTGGACCGACCGGCAAAAACTTCGCAGCAGGTATGAGCGGCGGTGTTGCTTATGTACTGGATGAAAACAGTGATCTTTATCTCAAGTTAAATAAAGAATTGGTTTCTTCCGAGCCGGTGACAGACAAATACGATGTATTAGAGTTGAAAGGAATCATCGAAGAACATGTTGCTGCAACCGGATCCCAAAAGGGACAGAAGATTTTGGATAAATTTAGCGATTACCTTCCAAAATTTAAGAAGATCATTTCTTACGATTACAGTAGAATGTTACAACTGATCGCGCAGATGGAAGAGCGTGGCTTAAGCTATGAGCAGGCGCAGATCGAAGCATTTTATGCACATAAAAATCAGTAAGATCAGATAGATGTGGGGACTGCAGGAAAGCAGCCCCGGACATCTCGGTGACAGTGACAGGCAGAGGCATAGTGGTTGCCTCAGAATGGAGGAAATTATGGGAAAACCTACGGGATTTATGGAATATGAGAGAAAAGAAAACACAGCGGTCGATCCGTTGGAGAGAATCAAAAACTTTAATGAATTTCATGAGCCGATGAGAGAGCGTGATCGGAAGGAACAGGCAGCACGATGCATGAACTGTGGTGTGCCTTTTTGCCAGTCCGGTATGATGATCGGTGGAATGGCTTCCGGCTGTCCGCTCAACAACCTTGTTCCGGAATGGAACGATCTGTTGTATCGCGGCAATTTGAAAAAGGCACTGCAAATGCTGCGCCAGACAAACAATTTTCCGGAGTTTACTTCCAGAGTCTGCCCGGCACTCTGTGAAGCAGCATGTACATGTGGTTTGAATGATTCTCCGGTTACCTGTAAGGCAAACGAAAATTATATCGTAGAATATGGATATGCCAATGATCTGATGAAGGCAAATCCACCAAAAGTGCGTACCGGCAAGAAGGTAGCGATTGTTGGATCCGGTCCATCCGGTCTTGCGGCTGCAGATCAGCTCAACCAGCGTGGACACCAGGTAACGGTATTTGAGCGTAACGATCATATTGGTGGACTTTTGATGTATGGTATTCCTAATATGAAATTGGAGAAATGGGTCATTGAACGCAGACAGAAAGTGATGGAAGAGGAGGGAATCTCCTTTGTTGTCAATGCGGATGTCGGCAAAAATGTCAAGGCAGCAGATCTTTTGAAAGAATACGACAGCGTTATCTTATGCTGTGGAGCATCTAATCCAAGAGATATTAAGGCAAAAGGAAGAGAAGCCGCTGGTATTTATTTTGCCGTTGATTTCCTCACCCGTTCCACAAAGCATGTGCTGACAGGCGAGAAGAAAAACTGGGTAGATACCAAGGGCAAAAATGTAGTCGTGATCGGTGGTGGTGACACGGGAAATGACTGTGTGGGAACAGCGGTCCGCCAGGGAGCAAAATCAGTTGTACAGATCGAGATGATGCCAAAACTGCCGGATTGCCGCAGTGCAAGCAATCCTTGGCCTGAGTGGCCAAGAGTCTGCAAGACGGACTATGGTCAGGAGGAAGCTATCGCCGTATACGGCAGTGATCCTCGTATTTATCAGGCAACAGTCAAGGAATTTATCGCTGATAAAAACGGTAAACTCAAGAAAGTCAAACTGGTCAAATTAGAGCCGAAAAAAGATGAGAAGACCGGACGCCTGAATATGGTGGAGATCCCAAACAGTGAGTTTGAGATCCCTGCAGACTATGTGTTGATCGCAGCAGGTTTCCTTGGAACTCAGGAATATATCGCCAAAGAATTTGGTGTAAAATTAAATGCGCGCACGAATGTGGAGACACCGGAGGGTAGTTACCGTACGAATGTGGATAAGGTCTTCACGGCAGGAGATATGCATCGTGGTCAGTCTTTGGTCGTATGGGGTATTAATGAGGGCCGCCATGTGGCAAAAGAAGTGGATAAGGCACTGATG
>JALEPA010000070.1 GCA_022766515.1 Lachnospiraceae bacterium
TAGTCAGACGCTCTATCCAGCTGAGCTACGCGCACATTCATTTGCGTCGTGCTTGTTTCGCACCGACTTGATAAAGTATATACTACCTTTCCAAAAAATGCAAGTCTTTTTTTTTAATTTTTTTCATTTTTTTGTTTTCAACGTTTTGCATTCAGCAAAAAGGTGTGCTATACTTCCTGTAAATTAGGCAATAAATAATAGTAGAAACAGCCTTAGAAAGGAATGAGTGATCTATCTATGCAGCAAACTTTTTCATCCTTATATCAACGCATGCGAAAATGGGGCAGGCATCTTCGTGCCGCCCTGTCTACGACTCATGTGATCGCGCTTGGTTTTCTTAGTGCGATCCTGGTCGGCACCTTACTTCTCATGCTTCCTATCTGTGCTGCGGACCATCAAGCCACCCCACTGATTGATTGTCTCTTTACGGCAACGACCTGTGTGTGCGTGACCGGACTGACAACCGTGACAACTGCCGTGCACTGGAGTTTGATCGGTAAGATCATCCTTCTTATCTTGATCCAATTAGGCGGTCTGGGAATCGTATCTTTTACGACAGGCGTCATGATGATCATTGGCAGTAAGATCACTCTGCGCGACCGTCTTCTATTAGAAGATGCGCTCAATCTCGACACGCTGTCCGGTCTTGTCCGCTTTCTCCGCAGGATCTTTGCCGGTACTTTTTTGATCGAGGGGCTTGGTGCCATCGGTTATTGCTTTGTGTTTATTCCGGAATTCGGTGTGTTACGCGGACTTTGGTATTCCGTCTTCCATTCGGTATCTGCCTTTTGTAATGCCGGTATCGATCTGCTGGGCGATTCCAGTCTTGTAGCCTATGCGACCAATCCTTGGATGAATTTCGTGACAATGGCTCTGATCATCATGGGCGGACTTGGTTTCATCGTGTGGTGGGATATTCTGCGTGTCTTTCGGGCAATTCGCAATAAAGAGTTCACAGGAAGACAGTTTTTCAAAAAGCTCCGTCTGCACTCTAAGATCGTATTACTGACAACTACCGTCTTGCTGATCTTTGGCACGGTACTGATCTTTCTGTTGGAATACCACAACGATGCTACGATGGGCACGATGACACCACCGCAAAAGCTGTTAGCAGCCACCTTTGAGTCTGTAACACTGCGTACCGCCGGATTTTTTACCTTTCCGCAAAGTGGTCTGCGAGACAGTACGATCGTACTGTCGTTGCCTTTGATGCTGATCGGAGGTTCTTCGATCGGTACGGCTGGCGGTATTAAAACAACCACGATCGCCCTTCTCTTTGTCAGTGCACTTTCCGCTGCAAAAGGTACCGACTCCGTCATTCTGTTCAAGCGGCGCATCTCACACAAAACGATCCAAAAGGCGATGGCAGTCACTTTGATCAGCGTGGTTGTGCTGTTTGCCGCTATTATGTCTTTATCAATCGTACAGCCGGGAAATTTGCTGGACATTGCTTTTGAGGCCACCAGTGCGATCGCTACGGTCGGCCTGTCCCGTGACTTTACCGGAAGCTTGCATCTCGCAGGAAAATTCATTATCATACTATGTATGTATTTAGGAAGAATCGGTCCTATCTCCCTTGCCATCTTTTTTAACTCACGCAAAAAACCGGCATTTATTACTTATCCACAGGAAGATGTGACCGTAGGTTAATAGATTGGAGGCAATATGAAACGAAAATCCGTAGTTGTATTTGGTCTTGGTAAATTTGGACAAAGCATCGCCACAGAATTGGCGCATGGAGGCGCGGAAGTGCTGGCGATCGATAAAAAAGGAGAACTGGCACATGATGTCGCTGACATTGTAGACTGTGCCGTCAGCGGAGATGTCTGCGATACCGACACGCTTAATTCTCTGGGAATCTCGAACATGGATGCTGCTGTGATCGCGATCACTGAAAACCTGGATGCCAGCGTCATGGCAACCATTTATGCCAAGGAAGCGGGCGTTCCCTATATCTTAGCAAAGGCGAAAGATGAGATTCACGGAAAGATCCTGCAAAAGGTCGGCGCAGATAAGATCATTATCCCGGAGCATGAATCCGGCATCCGTGCGGCAAGACAGATCATCACCGGTAACATTTTGGATTTTATTGAACTTTCCAAGGATATTCGTATCGTGGAGATCAAGGTGCGTAAGGAATGGATCGGACACTGTTTGAGAGATCTGGATCTTCGACGCAAAGAAAAGATCAATGTTATTGCTGTACGAAAAGACGGACAGGTGACCGTAAATCTACCTCCGGATACTCCTTTTGACGAACAGATGACTTTGATCATTACCGTTGATAAAAAGGATCTTCCCAAAATCCTTTAGTGCTAAAAGATCAAAATTTTACAGGGTAAGTTTTATATAGTGGAGAACAAAAGAGCAAAACAGGCAGATGATCTTAGATCGCTAAGACCACCTGCCTGTGTTTTTTTGATCACTATTGAAAATTACTCATCGTGTAAAGCCACACCACCAAGAATCGCTCCGGCAATTCTTGTAGAGCACTATGCTATTTTCGCTCTTACAGTAAGCTCTCATACAACTTTGTAATATCCTCTACGCTTGTCTCCTTTGGATTACCAGGACGGCATGCATCGTCATAAGCAGACTGTGCCAGGAATGGAATATCCTCTGGTTTTACAATGTCTTTCAGATCTGCAGGGATTCCAACATCTTTTGAAAGCTGTTTTACTGCATCAACAGCAGCTTTACGATACTCTTCCTGAGACATAGACTCTGTTCCTTCTACGCCCATTGCCTTTGCGATGTCACGGTATTTCTCGCCGGTTGCTTCTGCATTGTACTCCATAACCGTTGGTAAGATAATCGCATTTGCGATTCCATGAGGAGTGTCATACAGCGCACCAAGAGGGTGAGCCATAGAATGTACGATACCAAGCCCTACATTGGAGAATCCCATACCTGCAACATACTGTCCAAGTGCCATACCTTCACGGCCTTCCGGTGTGTTGTCAACGGCACCACGCAAAGAACGGGAAATGATCTCGATTGCTTTCAAATGGAACATATCAGACAGCTCCCAAGCGCCTGCGGTAATGTATCCCTCGATCGCATGTGTCAAAGCATCCATACCGGTTGCTGCTGTCAGTCCCTTTGGCATAGAAGACATCATCTCAGGATCGATAAATGCTACGACTGGGATGTCGTGAGGATCTACACAAACCATTTTACGGTTTTTCTCCACATCAGTGATAACATAGTTGATTGTTACCTCTGCAGCTGTTCCTGCTGTTGTTGGTACTGCAAAAATTGGCACACTCTTGTTTTTCGTGTCAACAGCACCCTCCAAGCTTACCACATCCTCATGCTCAGGGTTGTTGATAATGATACCTACAGCCTTTGCGGTATCCATAGAAGATCCACCACCGATGGCGATAATATAATCTGTTCCGGCATCTCTGAATGCCTTAACACCTGTCTGTACATTCTGGATCGTTGGGTTTGGCTTGATGTCAGAATATAATTCATAATCCATGCCATTTTTCTCCAACACATCTAACACTTTCTGTGTCACACCAAACTTTACAAGATCAGGATCGGAACATACAAATGCCTTCTTAAAACCTCTTAAACGAGTCTCTGTTGCAATATCTGCGATTGCTCCTGCACCATGATAAGATGTCTCATTCAATACAAATCTGTTTGCCATAATACTTCATCCTCCTTACTCGGAAGTTTTTGTACAAATTTTGTGTATTTTGTACAAACTTCCATTAATTCGTTACTCAATGATAGTATTAATTATACAATTTTTACTCAACAAATGCAAGATGCGGCAACAATTTTATGCTTTTACGCGAACCTCATTACGCAGTTTACGCACCATGCCCTGGTACTGCACATACACATCGTATTCTCCCGGCTCCAAACCATCGACCTGCACGGCAAAGATCTCTTTTCTTCTGCCATCCGGAAGCATGGTGTAATCCTGTACATAAGTCTTATTTTCACCCTTGAAAAATACTTTTTCCACGACACCCGGCAACATGGAATACATAAACATGTTTTCACACAGATGGATATTGGCAAAGAAACTTCCGCGAATTTTTTCCGGATGTGGCTCAGGCCAAGGTCCATTATATTCTTCCGGCGTCTGCAAACTACCATAGACCGTTTTATCATGAATGTCCATTGGCTCGCTGTATGCCGATACGACCGGATTAAATTTCCATGCCCACAGGAAGTTTTTCGTCAGATCGATATTCATCTTCACTTCATCGGTCTCTCTGTCCACCATAGAGATCTGTGAATGTTTCTCGATCGTACGGTCTGCCGTAACACCTGTCAGGAAAATGTATTGATCGGATTCCGGCAGATCCAACGCACTACCAAACTGCATCGTCTTCAAGCACTCATGCATTTCGGTCTGTTCGTATCTTCCCTTTTGCTCATCCAAACGAACGCGGAGGACAGCAGAGTGTTCCGGATCATGGTAACCACCCTTGACGGCACCTTTCGTTCCTGTGCTATAGATCAGCAATTCATCTTCGCTGATCCAAGTCGCCTTATCCGGACGACCCATCTGTATATCCTGTCCCTCTGTCTTAAGGGCGATCTCCTCTAACTCGGTATCTTTCCACATACATTCCGGTGCCAACACCCAATCCAGTTTTTCTGTCTCCAGATCGAGCTGTGCGATCGTATGAATACGCTTTAATGTCAATAATAATTTTCCTTCACGGTATTCCATTGCAGAGAACAGCAGCCATTCTTTTCCCGTATGATACTTCTCTCCCAACAGATCTGTCATATGAATTCGTCTCGTAATCTCTCCCGTGTTCATATCCAGCTGTAAAATACAGTCGTTGTAATGTTTACCATCGGAAGAAGTTACCAGGAACAATGAATCATCATGCTGTGCGATCGCCGTTCCGACCGGATCACTCAACACATAAGTACGGTACACTCTTCCGAGATAATCCATCTCATGATACAGGCATGGCTGAATCTTGTTCATGCGGTTTACAATGTTTGCCGTACGATCCGCAAACAGCACATGACCATTTGGCATTGGCAACATTCCAAGACGGTTGGTCTTTAACTGCATGGAATAACGGATTTCTCCATCACCATCAAATACCAGTGGGTTAAACGCCGCTCCATTAACCGCCAAAAACGGAAAGTCTTTTTCTCCTTTTCCCTGCATATTCAGGATCAGATCTTTCTGATTTTCCTGCACCTCAGATACATAAATACGGATCTCACGGTGTTTGACAATCTGTCCCTCTCGGTCGATCAGACACAGATCCACACGATTGCTTCGCTCCAAATACAAACCAAGGATACCGATGCGGTGTCTGGTTGCATATTGTGACTCACCGACAAAATCATTTCCATGATCTCCTATCACACGGTAACGCACTTTGTATTCTTTGGAAGAATTAAACAATAATAATGCCGTCTGTTTTGCCAGTCCGTAAGGATTGGGAATGACTAACAGATGCGAAAAAGTGTATAAATGACGATCCAAGATCTTTTCAAAAGCATAGTCTCTAAGCTGTGCCAGGAAAGATCTTTGTGGCTCTTTACGATAAGGCGTCATTACTTTTCTGTTGCCTATCTCAGCCAACTCTCGCTCGTACATGCGGTCCATTTTATTCAGATCACTTTCACTGAGGGTTACCTTGGTACCTTTTCTCACTTCCACAAATAATTTTTCTCGTAAGCTCATTTGATCTCCTCTTTTCTTATCTTTTCCAGAGATAGTTTGTCGTCTGACGGGCAGACTGACGATCCCCGGATCAGAGTTTCATTGTCAACTGGATCCTTTGCTTTTTCAGATCGACACTCATCACTTTGACATCGACAATATCTCCGACACTAACGACATCTAATGGGTGCTTGACGAACTTCTTGTCAGACATTTCGGAAACATGCACCAGACCATCCTGGTGTACTCCGATATCGACAAATGCGCCAAAGTCGATCACATTACGAACGGTTCCCTTGAGGATCATTCCCTCTTTCAGATCCTTCATTTCCAACACATCGGTACGAAGGATTGGTTTTGGCATTTCTTCTCGTGGATCTCTCGCAGGTTTCTCAAGCTCTTTCAGAATATCTTCCAGCGTGATCTCACCGATACCTAACTCCTGCGCCATCTTTGTTTTGTCCTTGACTCTGGATGCCAGACCGTTTGGTACGACAACTGCTTTATCCTTTGCTTCCTCCTGCTCATCACCGGCCGGCAGATCTGCCATCGCGCCAAACGCCTCCGCAAATGCGGCTCCAAATGCAGTGTGGGTATTGCGTACGACAAACTCCTGTTTCTTCTTTTTCTTCGGAGCTGCCTTCGCCTTCGCTGCCTTTGTCTGGCTCTTTGCTGCCTGCGTCTGGATCTCTTTCAATTCCTCAGAAGAAATTCCTAACTTTTCTAACAACGCATTCGCTGCATCATACGATTCCGGATGTACACTTGTTGCATCCAATGGATTTTTGCCACCCTGGATGCGCATAAATCCTGCGCACTGCTCAAATGCTTTCGGTCCCAATTTTGGGACTTTTAATAATTCTTTACGGCTCTGGAATTTTCCGTTTTCCTCACGATATGCCACGATATTTTTGGCGATCGTCTTGCTGATTCCGGAAATATACTCTAACAGGGATGCAGATGCGGTATTCAGATCCACACCCACTTTGTTGACACAGTCTTCTACAACACCGGACAATGTCTCACTCAGCTTTTTCTGATTCATATCGTGCTGATACTGACCTACACCGATGGATTGCGGATCGATCTTTACAAGCTCTGCCAATGGATCCTGCAAGCGTCTTGCGATTGAAGCAGCACTTCGCTGTCCTACATCAAACTGCGGGAACTCTTCTGTCGCTAATTTACTCGCAGAATATACGGATGCACCCGCTTCATTTACGATAATATACTGCACCGGCTCCTTGATCTCATGCAGCATTTCCGCAATGATCTGCTCAGATTCTCTGGATGCGGTACCATTTCCTACCGAAATAAGAGAAATGCCATATTTCTGAATGAGTTTCTTCACTTCTCTCTTGGATTCCTCTACCTTATTTTGCGGTGCTGTCGGATAGATCACTTTCGTGTCTAACACTTTTCCAGTCGGATCAACAACTGCCAATTTGCAACCTGTACGGAATGCCGGATCCCATCCGAGTACGGTTTTTCCTGCGATTGGGGGCTGCATCAAAAGCTGCTCTAAGTTTTTACCAAATACTTTGATCGCTCCATCTTCTGCTTTTTCCGTCAACTCGTTACGGATCTCTCGTTCGATCGCCGGTGCGATCAATCGCTTATAGCTGTCCTCCAATGCTTCCTCTAAAGCCTGGGTCGTATATTCGTTTTCCGAAGTGATCGTCTTCTTACGCAGATAAGTCAAAATGCGATCTTCCGGTGCCTCTAATTTGACAACGAGAAATTTCTCTTTTTCTCCTCTGTTTAATGCCAAAATACGGTGTCCTACGATCTTGCTGACCGGCTCCTGAAATTCATAATACATCTCATAAACAGAAGTCTGTTTTTCATCCTTTGCTGTAGAAACAAGGATTCCCTCTTCTCTGGTAATATCACGGATATAAGTACGATAATCAGCATTGTCAGAAATCATCTCGGCAATAATATCCTTCGCTCCTGCGATCGCATCCTGTGGAGATTTTACTTCTTTCTCCTCAGATACATATGCCGCTGCCAGCTCCTCTAACGGCTGTGTGATGGCCTGTGCCAGGATCGCATCTGCCAATGGCTCTAATCCCTTCTCCTTGGCAATGATCGCCCTTGTACGGCGTTTTGGACGGTATGGACGATACAGATCCTCTAAGACAACCTGTGTCTCTGCCGCTAAGATCTGCGCCTTTAATTCATCTGTCAGTTTGCCCTGCTCCTCGATCGTTGCAAGCACCTGTTCTTTTTTGTCCTCCAAGTTGCGCAGGTAGGTCAATCGTTCATTCAGATTACGCAGCTGTTCATCATTCAAAGAGCCGTGCGCTTCCTTACGATAACGCGCAATAAACGGGATCGTGTTGCCCTCATCGATCAATTTAATGACTGCCTCCACCTGTGCAGGGCGAATACTTAATTCTTCTGCTATTTTCTTTACAATATCCATGTTTTCCCTCATTTCCGGATGACGCAAAACACCAAGTTAGAACGGGAAACGAGAAGTTTCCTATTAAGTAAAAACAGGACAGCCACTTTTTCGGCTGTCCTGTTTTTGTATTTCCTCTTTGATTTTCCGCGACAACCTAATTACACAATTGCTTGTGTAGTTTTCTCATTACTCTATTTCCAACCGGACAAACGGTATAGCAAAGCGTTTTCCTTGCTTGTATCTGCTATCCTAGTTTGCCAATGCAAATGCGTCATGTACTGCCTGTGCAGCTTCGTTGACAAACTTCTCCTCTACCAATACACTGACACGGATCTCGGAAGTAGAAATCTGCAGAATATTTACACCTGCATCATACAAAGCTTCAAACATCTTTGCAGCAACGCCTGCATTAGACATCATTCCGGCACCTACGATAGATACCTTTGCTACATTTGCATTTACCGTAGTCTTCTCGCACTTCAAACTTGTGTTAGCGTGGCGATCCAATGTCTCCATAGCAGTGTCTGCCTGATCTCTTGTAACAGTAAAGCTGATGTCCTGTGTTCCACCATGCTCAACGGACTGTAAGATCATATCCACATTGATGTTGTGGTTTGCCAAATGCTGGAATAACTTGAATGCAACCCCTGGCTTGTTCTCCAATCCCTCTACTGAAATCTGCGCAACATTTTTATCGGTAGCTACACCGCTTACTAACATTTTCTCCATTTTACTTTCCTCCTTTACTACGGTACCTTCACTTGTATTCAAACTAGAGCGTACGACTAACTGTACTCCATATTTCTTTGCCATTTCTACAGAACGGTTGTGTAACACACCTGCACCAAGACTTGCAAGCTCTAACATCTCATCATATGTGATCTCATCTAACTTGCGGGCGTTTGGTACGACTCTTGGATCAGCTGTAAATACACCGTCTACATCGGTATAGATCTCACAAGCATCTGCATGCAGTGCAGCGGCAAGTGCTACTGCTGTCGTATCAGAACCACCGCGTCCCAATGTTGTATAATCATCAAATTTGTTGACACCCTGGAATCCCGTGATAACTACGATACGGCGATTGTCCAGTTCGTTGCGGATTCGCTCGGTATCGATGCGTTTCAGTCTGGCATTTCCGTACACTTCTGTCGTGTGCATCTGCACCTGAAATGCGTTCATAGAAACTGCAGGAACGCCAAGAGAATCCATTGCCATTGCCATCAATGCAACGGAAGTCTGCTCACCTGTTGTCAACAGCATATCCAACTCTCTGCGGGAAGCTTTTGGATTGATGTCTTTTGCCATATCCAAAAGTACATCTGTCTGTTTTCCCATTGCAGAAAGAACAACGACTACTTGATTTCCATTCTTGTAATCTTCGATACAGCGTTTTGCCACATTAAAGATTCTTTCCTTGTTGGCTACCGAAGTACCACCAAATTTCTTAACAATTAACATATCTTAACCTCATTTCTTTTCTAATAATTTACTCATTAGTGTATATCCCTGCTCCACTACTATGCCACTTTTTTTCGCGTCAAATTCATTGTAAAGCTGATCTTTCTGCAAATCTTTGCGGCTGTCGTATAACAGATAAGGAACAGGATCTGATGTATGCGTACGGCATGCGATCGGTGTTGGATGATCCGGCATCAAAAGCAGTCTGTAATCTTCGCCTGATGCGTTCATTTTTTCTACAACTGTAGATAACACTCTGGCATCCAAATATTCGATTGCCTTGATCTTGCGCTCCAAACTTCCCTGATGTCCCATCTCGTCCGGTGCTTCCATATGGATATATACAAAATCCATACCGTCTTCTAACAGTGCCTTCACTGCAGCATCTGCTTTGCCTTCCCAGTTCGTCTCCAGTGTGCCGTCTGCGCCCTCGACCTCAATGTTCGTCATCTCTGCACCGACTGCAATTCCCTTTAACAGGTCAACGGCCGAGATCATAGCACCTTTCTTTCCGTACTTTCCTTCAAACGAATCCAGTGCCGGTCTGGTTCCTGCACCCCAAAACCAAATCGAATTTGCCTTGTTGAGTCCCTTCTTAGCACGCTCAACATTCAATGGATGGTTATTTAATATGTCATAACTGCGTTTCATCATCTCACGCAGCTTGTCATCCTGTGGCAGATATTCTCCGATCTTCTTTCCTAAAATGTCGTGTGGTGGAGTCAGGTCAACGACCTCGCCACCTGCCCAGATCGTCAAATGACGGTAACTTGTGCCCACATAATATTGATAAAGTTCACTGCTCATCTCCTTCTGGATCGCCTCCATCAGGACAGCGGCATCTTCTGTAGAGATCTCGCTGGAACTGTGATCAATGATCGTCTTTTGCTCATAAGGAAGATCATCATCTGACACGGTAACGATATTACAACGAATCGCAATATCTGTGTCTTTCATCGGTACGCCAATACTTAACGCCTCTAATGGTGAACGACCTGTATAATATTGTTTTGGGTCATATCCTAATACTGCAAGGTTAGCGGTGTCACTTCCAGGTTTCATTCCCTCTGGGATCGTATGTGCCAGACCGATCTCTGCCTTTGGAGCTAATGCATCCATTGCAGGTGTCTTTGCATATGCCAATGGTGTCTTGCCACCAATCTCTGCAATCGGCTCATCTGCCATACCATCTCCCAATACGACTAAGTATTTCATGGTTTTCATCCTTTCCATTTTTTGCATGTATCTATTTTTCATCCCTATTATCGGGTGAATCACACTGTTTTTACAGGGTCATCTGCATTAAGCAAACGCTACACGGATCTTATTCAAGACATTTCCAAGTGTCTCTGCAGCCTTTTCATAAGCTCCCTCTGTAATCTCTTCCGTCACAAAGGCATACTCATCTGCGAATCCGGCATCTACTTCCTTCACTGCTCCAAATGCCTCTTTCACCTTTGCCGCATTGTCTGCTGCAGTGCCGCTCACGCGAACAAAGAATCTGCTCTTGCTGTCTGCAAAAGGAACCAGAGAAAATTTCTCGTCTGTCCACTGTACACCGGCAGGCTTATCCATATGGATTGCTGCTTCCATCACATCTGACACAACCGCACTTGCTGTAGCAAGTTTACCTGCGCCCTGTCCGTAAAACATTACATCGCCCACCATGTTACCCTTTACAAGAATAGCGTTGAATACTCCGTCTACGCTATATAATGGGTTCGCGGCATCGATCATAACCGGTGCTACCATTGCACTTACCTGATCTCCGATCTTCTTGCTGGATCCAAAGATCTTGACCTTTGCCTGTAACGCATTGGCATACGCAATGTCGCGGTCTGTGATCTTGGTAATACCTTCTGTGTAAATATCATGGAAATCCAGATTTTTGCCATACGCAAGAGAGGTTAAGATCGCAATCTTACGGCAGGCATCATGACCTTCCACATCTGCAGTAGGATCTGCCTCTGCATAACCGAGCGCCTGTGCCTCTTTCAATACAGAATCAAAATCAGAACCCTTCTGTGTCATCTCTGTCAAAATATAATTGGTCGTTCCGTTCAAAATACCGGAGATCTCCTCGATCTCATCCGGATTTAAGGAACTCTGTAATGGGCGAATGATCGGAATACCACCTCCGACACTTGCCTCAAAAAGGAAACTTGCGTTGTGATCTTTTGCTGTCTGAATGAGTTCAGGACCAAAGTCAGCAACCAATGCCTTATTGGAGGTACATACGCTTTTTCCCGCCTCCAAACAAGCCTTTACAAACTCATATGCAGGATGCAGTCCTCCCATAGTCTCTACTACGATGTGAACCTCCGGATCATTCTTGATAATCTCAAAATCATGAACCAGAATTTCCTCTACCGGATCTCCCGGGAAATCACGCAGATCCAATACATACTTTGTACGGATCTCATCCCCAATACGCCCGGATATAATCCCGTTGTTGTCGCGGATAATATCTACCACACCTGAGCCTACTGTTCCGTAACCTAACACACCTACATTAATCATAGTTTCCTCCATTTCTCATTATGTATTTATTTTTAGGTTGTATACCTTTCTAGCAATTTGGAGACCGGTATACTTCCTATTTTGCAATCCATGCCAAATAGGCATTGATAAATGGATCAATATTACCATCCATTACATTTTGTACATTACCAACTTCTGCATTGGTTCTATGATCTTTCACCATCGTATAAGGCTGCATAACATACGAACGGATCTGACTTCCCCATCCGATTTCTTTGGATTCTCCTCGAATACCATTTGCCTTTTCCAGCTGTTCCTGCTGTTTCAACATATACAGCTTTGCTTTCAACATCTGCATTGCCTTATCTTTGTTCATATGCTGCGAACGCTCATTCTGACACTGCACCACGATTCCCGTTGGGAAGTGCGTGATACGAATTGCAGAAGAAGTTTTGTTGATATGCTGTCCACCTGCTCCACTGGAACGATAGGTATCAATACGAATATCATCATCGGCGATCTCTACATCGAGATCCTCTTCAATATCCGGCATAACATCACAGGACACAAAAGATGTCTGTCTCTTGCCTGCAGCATTAAACGGAGAAATGCGCACCAAACGGTGTACACCATGCTCCGACTTCAAATAACCATATGCATTTTCTCCGTTGATCTGCAGAGTCACAGATTTATAACCTGCCTCATCTCCATCAAGGAAATCTAACATTTCGACCTGAAATCCCTTTTTCTCTGCCCAACGCTGATACATACGGCATAACATACTTGCCCAGTCGCAGCTCTCTGTTCCTCCTGCGCCCGCATGGAGCGTCAAGATTGCATTATCTCTATCATATTCTCCACTAAGCAGTGTTTCTATACGCAGTGATTCATACTCCTGCTCAAACTCATGGAACGAAGTTTCCACCTCTTCCAAAAGACTGGCGTCGGACTCTTCCTCCGCGATCTCAATCAGCGTAAGAATATCATCTCTGCTACTTTCGAGCGCCTCAAAGCGTTCAATCACTGTTTTTAACTTCTTGGACTCCTGTACTATCTTTGTAGAATATTCAGGATCATCCCAAAACCCAGGCTCTTCCATGGTTTTGTCCAACTCTTCTACCCGATCTTTTTTATTAGCCAGGTCAAAGTGAGTTCCCCATTTCAAGCAGTGGTTTGTCATAGTTTGAGAGTGCTGCTTTAATTGCATCATACTCTACCATACTTAAAATCACCTCTTTTTTTCGCTGTATCTCTTAGCGTATCACCTCTGACTACGCTCTACGACCACAGCATTGTTTGTATTTGCGGCCTGAACCACATGGACATGGATCATTTGGCTGCACTTTTTTCGTCGTACGACGCTTTGGCTGTGCCGGTGCGGACTCGTCTTTGTTTGTTCCTGTCACCTTAGCAACCTGTTCTCTTTCTACTTTTTGCTCTATCTGAATATGTGTCAACGCTCTTACTGTTTCCTCGGTAATCGCATCGATCATCGCATTAAACATATCAAATCCGGCAAACTTGTACTCAACAACCGGATCTCTCTGTCCGTATGCCTGCAGTCCAACGCCCTGACGAAGCTGATCCATATCATCAATATGATCCATCCACTTGCGGTCAATGACTTTGAGCATAATGATTCGCTCGATCTCACGGATCTGGTCAGGATTAGGGAACTCAGCCTCTTTTGCCTCATATACCTTGACAGCCTCTTCTTTTAACTGCTGCATCAAATCCTGTTTGGTACCATGCTTCAACTGCTCCTCTGTCAAAACGATCTTCTTCATTGGAATGATTGGAAGAAGCAGATTATTCAACTCCGGAATATCCCAGTCCTCTGCACTGCCATCCTCAGGGATCACGGTGTTCACACAATTTTCCACCTGATCTGTGATCATCTTATATACGGTATCACGCATGCTTTCACCATCCAGCACACGACGACGCTCTTTGTAGATCACTTCTCTCTGCTCGTTGTTTACACGGTCAAATTCCAACAGATTTTTACGAATACCGAAGTTGTTTCCCTCGATCTTCTTCTGTGCACTCTCGATCGCGCTGGACAGCATTTTGTGCTCTACCTGCTCTCCATCCGGCATAGCGTCAAACAGTCCCTTAATACGATCTGATCCAAACAAACGCATCAGATCATCTTCCAAGGAAATGTAGAAACGGGACTCACCCGGATCACCCTGTCGACCTGCACGACCACGAAGCTGATTATCAATACGACGAGACTCATGACGCTCTGTACCGATGATCTTAAGACCACCAAGTTCCTTCACTCCCTCGCCAAGCTTAATATCAGTACCACGACCAGCCATATTCGTAGCGATCGTTACCGCACCCATCTGACCTGCATCGGCAATGATCTCTGCCTCAAGCTCATGGAATTTCGCATTCAATACCTTGTGTGGAATTCCTTTGCGCTGCAATTTGGCACTTAAGTATTCGGAAGTATCGATCGTGATCGTACCGACCAGTACCGGCTGTCCTTTTTCATGTGCCTGTACAATATCTGCAACAACGGCATTAAACTTGTCTTCTTTTGTCTTATAAACGGCATCGTCATAGTCGATACGAGCTACCGGAAGATTGGTTGGAACTTCCACAACATCCATCTGATAGATCTCACGGAACTCTTTTTCCTCGGTCAATGCTGTACCGGTCATACCGGACTTCTTCTCATATTTATTAAAGAAGTTCTGGAATGTGATCGTTGCCAATGTCTTACTTTCACGCTTAACCTTAACATGCTCTTTTGCTTCGATCGCCTGATGAAGTCCATCTGAGAAACGGCGACCCGGCATGATACGACCGGTAAACTCGTCAACGATCAATACTTCATCATCATTTACGACATAATCTTTATCGCGGTGCATCAAAGAATGTGCACGAAGCGCCAGATTGATGTTATGCTGCAATTCCAAGTTTTCCGGATCTGCCAGGTTGTCCACATGGAAGAATTTCTCTGCCTTACGCACACCTTCCTCGGTCAGGTTGGCATTTTTATCTTTCTCATCAACAACATAATCTCCGGTCTCTTCTACTTCCTCGTTCATCAGAATATCCATCTTAGATAATTCTTTTGCCTCACCTTTCGTGAGCTGACGAACGAAAATATCACACATTTCATACAGCTTAGTAGACTTACCGCTCTGTCCGGAAATGATCAATGGTGTTCTCGCCTCATCGATCAATACCGAATCGACCTCATCGATGATCGCATAGTGCAGATCTCTCTGTACAAGCTGCTCCTTGTATACCACCATGTTGTCACGAAGGTAATCAAATCCAAGCTCGTTATTTGTAGCATAAGTAATGTCGCAGTTGTAAGCCTCGCGGCGCTCATCGTTATCCATAGAGTTTAAGATAACGCCGACCTTCAAGCCCAAAAACTCATGTACCTTTCCCATCCACTCCGCATCACGCTTTGCAAGATAGTCATTGACCGTTACGATATGTACGCCTTTTCCTTCCAAGGCATTCAAATACGCCGGCAATGTTGATACCAAAGTCTTACCTTCACCGGTACGCATCTCTGTAATACGGCCCTGATGCAAAATCACACCACCGATCAACTGTACACGATAATGACGCATGTTCAGTACACGGGTAGCTGCCTCTCTTACCGTTGCATATGCTTCCGGTAAAATATCGTCTAATGTTTCTCCTGCTGCCAGTCTCTCCTTAAATTCCGGGGTCTTTGCCTGCAGTTCCTCATCTGTTAATTTTTCAAATTCCGGTGCCAATGCCTCAATCTTATCCACGATAGGAATGATTCGTTTCACCTCACGCTGACTATGCGTGCCAAAAATCTTACTAAATACGCCCATAAAAATTCTCCTAATCTAATTTTTATAACAAACCAACTTCGAGTATATCATTATCTCCTCACAAACGCAAGAAAGACTTTGCAATATCCCCGTTCCGCGCCTTTGCTCTTCCGCAAAAATCGACAAGTTTTTTTCTAAAAACGAAGTGCGCCGAGCGCACTTCGCGCGTCACCACGCGATTGCTTATGCAATCTTCCTCTGTGCGGTGATCGCATCCTCGCGGAGCGTTTTTTGCTGTATAGCAAAAAACACCCCCTTCTCCTATACGGGAAAAGGGGATGCCCTTAGAATGCGTGTACAAAGAGAGCTGTGATACCCTCTTTGACGCGTCGTGTTTCATTTTAGAATTCCGGCTCGATCAAACCAAAGGTGTTACCTTTACGCTTGTATACGACATTAACCTCATCGGTATCTGCGTTGCGGAATACATAGAAACTATGTCCCAGCAGATCCATCTGGATGCAAGCCTCTTCCGGATACATTGGCTTCATAGCAAAGCGCTTAGAACGGATGATCTTGATCTCATCATCATCTTCGATCTCTTCTTCTACAAATTCCTGGCTCAAGCTGGCTGCTGCCTGCTTCTGATCCACAAGCTTATTTTTGTATTTGCGGAGCTGTCTCTCGATAATCTCCTCAACCAGGTCAATGGATACATACATATCACTGCTAACCTGCTCTGCGCGTACTATATTTCCTTTCATCGGAATCGTTATCTCTATTTTTTGTCTCTCCTTCTCTACGCTAAGCGTCACATGCACTTCCGTTTCCGGAGCAAAATAACGCTCTAATTTGCCAATCTTCTCATAGATGGCTTCCTTGAGTCCTTCTGTAACATCGATATTTTTGCCGCTAATGATATACTGCATAGTTACCACTCCTTTGCTGTTTAATGAGTATATTATACTCCAATCCAACAATAGAATCAAGCAAAAATGCACAAAATGCACAATTTTCACATTTATTTCATAATTTAATTATGCATTATTTACAATATCTATTTCTCGAACTGCCATGAAGCAAAGTCCAGCACAGATCCGTCAAATTCAAAGAACAGATCATGCGTGCCTGTCACCGCATCGACCGGAACAGAAACCTCTGCTGCACCGTACTCATCAAACTCAACAGTCGTATCAACAATTGCCTTGCCATCAAGAGCATCTGTGCACACTTTCAAGTTCACTTTGCTGTTTCCATAGCCGCGAAGTTTTGCTTTGAATGTCTTAGCACCATCCTTGCCAAATGCTGCCTGCTTCACGCTCAACCAGCTATACTGATATTTTGCACGATCCTTTACGGTATGCATTACCGCACCATCTTTGGAAACGACATAATTTACTTCCGTTCCCTTTTTGTTCCATACGACACTCGTCTCGATTGCCTGCATTCCGGCATTGTTGGATGATGTCAGTCCGGATACTTCCTGATAAGGATCAAAATCCTTTAACTGTGGCACTCCGGCAAGATCCTGCTGTACAATGTCGAAAGTTCCATCCTCACGCATGTTTAATTTATTAACCTGTGTACTTCTTCCGCCAAAATGGATGCCCATTGCTGTACGAAGCACCATCGTATGATAGAACATGTAATACTCACCCTTAAATTGTACGATGCTGTGGTGGTTATTAGCGAGATCGTCAGAGCCATCCGGTTTTTTGAACACGGTGCCGCAGTTTGGAAGCACTTCTCCTACATATTTGTATGGTCCCATCGGTGAGTCTGCAACCATGTATGCGATAGAGCAAACATCCAGATCCTTGTACTGACCGGTTCTGGTGTTCCAATCGGTACAGTAAGAATATACATATTTGTCACCGATTTTATTAATACCACTATCTTCAAAGAAATATGGTGCCTCGATCGCTTTTTCCTCTCCATCAAAAGAGATCATGTTATCTGCCAATTTGCGAATACGGGGGTATTTCTTGCTTCCCTCCGGACGATCGCAGTCACCGCCCCATACGAGATAGGAGCTTCCATCGTCATCGGTAAATACAGCTGGATCTAAAGCATCTCCCGTCGACTCATTATCTGTCCAAGGTCCTAACAAGCTGGACTTTCTCTCATCATAAAATGGGCCGGTCGGTGAATCTGCCGATGCAACGTTGATCTGATAACCACCGTTTGTATAGTAAATAAAGAATTTATCTTTGCCATTTACCTTTTTATAAGTAGCACATGGTGCCCAACAGCAGCCGGAATAATCTTCCAGTCCCGGAGCTTTACCACCTGCCAGACTGAATGTTCCATGATCTGTCCAGTTGACAAGATCATCAGAAGAGATCACATGCATACTGGTAATATAACCGTATCCGTTTTCTCCATCATCGCCCTGTCCATAATGTTCCTGTGTATCGTTTGTCATGTATACATACACTCTGCCATTGTATTCGATCGCTGTAGGGTCGCAGGCAAAGCTGTTCGTCAACAGTGGATTGTTGGCATCCATCCCTTTATAGGATGTTGCATATGTCTGTTCCGGTGTAACAGTCGGATCATCCGGTGTCTCCGTTGGTGCCAATGTTGGCGCAGCTGTTGGGATCACAGTTGGCACCTGTGTTGGTGCAGCCGTTGGGGTTGGTGTTGCTGCAGGCGCGGTTGTTTTCTTTACTGCATTTGGCGTTGTTACTGCCTTTTTGTTTTTTACGACTACCGTACATTTTAATGTCTTCTTGACTGCCTTTTTCTTGCCTTTGGCAATATAGGTAACTTTACATTTTACGATCGTCTTACCTGCCTTCTTGGCTGTTAATTTTCCTTTAGAAGAAATCGTCGCAACAGACTTTTTGCTGGAAATCCATTTCTGCGATTTGATCTTTTTGACATTTTTCTTCTTGATCTTTAATGTCTTTTTCTGTCCTACTGTTATAGTCGTCCCCTTAAGGGAAAGTTTTGCTTTGGCAGATGCTGCCTGGCTGTTCTTTCCGTCAACAGCACTTCCCACAAGCACCAATGATGCTGCAAGCACTCCTGCCAACAAGCGTTTTCCTTGTTTTCTCATACCTATCCTCCATTCTGCAGACACTTTTTTGTCTGCTTCTATCATGCTGCCTTAACATCTGTTCCGGCATGATACGAAAACAGATGATCTCGATTTAAAGATTTGTCAAATCCGGGCTCTATCCCGCTTGACAACAACGCGTTGCTTGATAGAACTATCATATCTTACCGCTCCCCATCTCTTCCACAATTTTGCAGACAAATAATAGCACAAAACGGACATCATATATTGATGTCCGTTTTATACTATCGTATTTATTTTAAGTTTTTAACCTTCTATTAAGCCAACTTAGATTTTGCTGTCTCAACCAATGTAGCAAATCCCTCCGGATCACTAATTGCCATCTCAGAAAGCATCTTGCGGTTGATATCGATACCTGCAAGCTTCAATCCATACATGAAACGGCTGTAAGACAAACCATTCAATCTAGCTGCTGCATTGATACGAGCAATCCAAAGTCTTCTGAACTGTCTCTTTCTCTGCTTTCTACCAGCGAAGGAAGATGTAAGTGCTCTCATAACAGACTGTTTTGCAACGCGGTACTGCTTTGATCTAGCTCCTCTATAACCCTTTGCCAGCTTTAATACTCTATTATGTTTCTTCTTTGCGTTTAATCCGCCTTTGATTCGTGCCATTCTACTTTCCTCCTTCTATTATTTTGAATATGGAAGCAAGCGCTTCATCATCTTCTCGTTAGATGCATCAATCTCAACTGCCTTACGAAGAGTTCTCTTTCTCTTTGTAGACTTCTTGTTCAGGATGTGGCTCTTATTTGCTTTCATCTTCATCAGTTTACCTGTTCCAGTTGTCTTAAAACGCTTTGCTGCCGCACGCTTTGTTTTCATTTTTGGCATGATAAATTCCTCCTTAACCTTTGTTTATATAACTAAAGAATGGTCCACAGATTACTCTGTAAATTCATACTTTATGAGCGTTTCTTTGATAAAAACATTACCATTGATCTGCCTTCCATCTTTGGATACTTATCAACAACGGCAACATCTTCCAGTTTCTCAAAGAAGTTATCTAAGATCTGCTTGCTGTAATTGATATGTGTCATCTCACGACCACGAAAACGCAAAGCAACTTTTACTTTGTCGCCTTTCTCTAAAAACTTTCTAGCCTGATTTGCTTTCGTGTTCAGATCGTTGGTGTCGATATTTGGTGAAAGACGCACTTCTTTCACTTCCATCGTCTTCTGTTTCTTCTTAGCTTCTTTTTCCTTACGAGCCTGTTCATAACGGTATTTACCATAATCAATGATCTTGCATACCGGTGGTTTTGCGCCGGGTGCGATCTTGACTAAGTCCAGATCAGCTTCTCTTGCAAGCTTCATGGCTTCTTTGGCAGACATGATACCAAGCTGCTCTCCGTCCTGTCCAATCAATCGTACTTCCCTGTCTCGGATTCTCTCATTAATCATTAAATCGCTAATGGTCGTGCACCTCCAACTTTTTTCTGCTCATTTTTCTGCAACTCCCGCTTTCCACGATAAGAACCTAAAGTTCTTTATAAAACAAAAAATCGTGGAATCAAAGACTTCCACGACTACATAACGAACAACACCAATGGTGTTACTTATACATTTATTGTAGAAACCCAAGTCACTTGCTCGTGCTAAGGTGAGAGTGGAACTCTTCTTTTGCATGTGTGTCATCCACACAGCATTCATAACTATATCATACCTCAGCACTGTCGTCAAGCACTTTTTGTTCTAAAATAATAATGGATTCAAACTCCCTACACTTGCAGGTATCGACTATTGATACTTCTGCACGATCGCTACGATCTCTCTGGATGCATCCGGATTCTGTTCCATGATCTGATCGATCTTGTCCAACATTGTCTGTCGAACCGAATCGTTATAGGCGATACGCTCACGCAATCGTCCTCTCTGCACATTTAATGCATGACGGATCTCAACCATTTCTCTGGCATCCACGATCGCCACAGTCTGATTCAGCCACAGCTCCGGCTCCTGCACCTTTCGTTCTCGTAAAATTTCCTGCAGATTTTTCTGCATCTGTTCCAACTGCTTCGTATTTTCGCGGAACTTCCGCTCATACTCTTTCGCCTTATGGTATTCGATCCATTTCTTCTCAAAGTCTGCGGCATCCTGCACCCGGAATTTTTCCCGGTTGTAGTCGAGCAGACTTCTATTATTAATGTATTTGATCTTAACACGGTTTAACAGCGTGATCGCTTTATTGACTTTGCGCTGATCGAGTGCCACTGCCCTGCGATTCTTGCCGGACTCCAAAAAGATCACGGTCGCTGACACGGCAGCAAGCAGGATCGTTCCCAGATACGGCAGGGTCATATCGATCTGTTTGGCATAATAGATCACAACAAACAAAGCAAACAGCGAAATGATCAAAGCGATCAACACCTTTGCCATCTGCTGCAGAGCCCCTTGATTTTGAACAGACTGTCGGATCTTCTTCTGCAGGCTTCTTTTTTCCGTCTGCAGTTTTTCCAGATCACCCTCGATCGCTTTCTGGTACATTTCTGCATCATACATTTTCTTCACTTCATCCGCTAAGCTGTCCTCATAAATATCAAAATGACGCACGAGAGAATCACTGATCGTCATCGTGCGGTTGGCGTACTGATTTCTTTCTTTCGTCAAACGAAGGATCTTTTTGCAGACACCATCCAACACCTCGCGTTCCTCACCCGTGATCCCATCGATCAGCTGGATATCCGTCAGGCGAGAACTGACTTGATCATACTCACTGCGGACACTGTCCTTTTGCTGCTCAATCTCGCGGATCGCCTCACAGCACTCCGTTGTGATCCGCTTACATTCCTCGACATTGCCGGGCATCCACTCTTCTCCCTGGATTTCCTCCAGAAGATGCTCGACCGAAAATGCACCCGCCTGGTCTTGACCGTAAGAAGGATTTCCTTCCCCCTGTGCGGTTCCGGCTTCTCTCTTGCGCTGTCTGCGGCGGTCAAACTCCGCCTGCGCCCGCTGCATCTGCTCTTCGAGCTGCTTTGCCTCCCACTCTTCCCGCTGTCTGCGTTTACGATTCCAAAATGCCATATCTGTTCACACCCATCTTTTTTACACAATACCGGTACGGTATTCTTCTTTCCATTGCTTCATCATCTCTTCGATCCTAGGATAATATTCCTGCAATCTGCCATTTCCTGCCGGAAAACGCATTTTTTTGATCTGGCGTACCTTTACAGCGATCGAGCACTTCTTCCTGCATGTCTCAAAGTCTTCTTTGATCCTTTGCAGCTTTTCTTCCGAAATGTCCAAATGCTCTTTCAGCTCCTTCCAAGGATCTTCAGCACCCGACAGATACAAAGCAGTCGCATAACTGCGTAAGCTTTCATCTTTTTTATTCGTTTGAAATGCCAATAAGAAAAATGCTGCTGCCTGCTCATACTCACCCAGCTGTCCGTAGGCAACTCCTACATTATGATAGAGCGGTGCATATTCCGCCGGACTTGCATCCATCATATCTTCGCTCCGAAGGATCGCCTGATAACCTTCCATCGCCCTTTCATAATGACCGCTCTGCAGCTCTGTGTCTGACTTGATCTTTTGTCGTTCTCTCTCCGGCAAATGCTCGATCTCATCCATAATATGAAGCAATTCATGGATCTGCGGTTCATCAAAATAATCACAGCTGCAGCAGATTGTCACGACTACATCCTGCAATGTGCTGTCCTCATTTTGCCAGATGCGCGTCAGTTTCTCTGCCGTTTCTTCCATCTGCAGTTCATCCCGCACCCATTCCACAAAACTCTTTCCAAAATGTTTCTTTTGGATCAGATAAATGTTTTTGGAAATAAAATAGCAGACTTCCTCTATCGAATACACACGGACATTGCCCAGGTGAAAATGATAGGGGCGTTTTGCCAGCGGACTGCAGCATTGTATCAATCTTCCCATAGTATCTTAACCCTCATTTCTGTCACAACTTAATACAGCGTTCCCAGATTCGGTTGCTTGTCGGTGAAACCTCGCCAAACCCATTATCTTTCAAAGTAACAATACAAGTCTCACGATCTGCGAAACGCACTCTGACCGTAAATCTTGTCGTCTTATTTTCACGCCCTGCAAAGCCGCTGAGCGATAACATATGCGCGTTGGTCTGATGTTTGATCACATCCTGTGCCGTAATCTGGATCTCATATTCCTTATCCGGTATCACATCCACGCTCACATCTACTTCATCCCAAACACTTCCTGCTTTTGCCAGGACCAGATCCTGCATCTGCGCTTCGTGATATACACGAAGTGACACATTTGCCGTGATCATCTCTTCGTCCAAAAACATGCACTGCTCCAATTTTCCCGCACCGGATAATTCTCTTGCCGCATAGCATGCACCCTTTGTATAAATATTCTGTCCCCGAAAAACTCTTCGTCCGTTGCACAGCTGCTGCAACGCCTCTTCTGCCCACGCTCCCTCGAACGCTTCTCCCGTGACATACAGTGTCGTTACCATCTGTTTGTGAAGCACCGTACCCGCAGTCGTCACAAACGCATAGGTACTGTCCACCCCCGGATCTTCCAACATGGAGTAATCCAGCTGATCGGTGAGATCTTTTTCCGTCACGCCAACGATCCAAGGCAATGTTCTCCGATCAATATGGATCTGAGAATACAGCAGCCTGTTCCTATCAAACGAAAACAGCCCGACATTATTAAGCCACAATTCTTTGGGCTGGCTGACCGCATAGTACATATAACTCAGCCGATAATTCTGGATCGTCATTCTGTCCGGCCAGATTCCTAAGCTCTGTCCTGCCTTTTGCAGCTTTTTCACTAACTCCGGCGTCTTACCGGGAACCGTGATCACAAGCCGTTCTAACATCTCGTTCGGAAACTGTACATTGATCACATGCAATAGTTTCAACAAATAATGTTCTATGATCTCCGCTGTCGCGATCGAATGTCCCTTGCACTCACAAGTCTCCGACTCGGCAAGTGTAAGCAAATCCTCAAACACAATTTCTTCACTGCCATCTCCCATCTGACAGCACAGACGCCAAATCCCGGTGTCCGGCATCCACTTGATCGCGGAAGGGATTTCATAACAGGTTTCTTCTCGATATTCATCCGGAACACCTATGGGAACTGCCTCATAAGTCTTTCGGTCAAAGCAGGAGATCTGCGTCACTTTCTGCCCCAGATCAATTCCCACCAATAATTGGTTTGTCTTTTCCATTCTGTTCCCTCACCTCTTTACATTGGTTGAAACATCGCACCGGCAATCTCCTTGTCCAATGCAAACTGCTCCATCAGGTCCACCAGCCGCTCTTCTTCCCCTTGTTTCTTAGCTTCCATCATCTCATTCAGTCTGCAATAACGGCTGCTCTGGCAGACACGCTCCGATGCGTTGTTCATCGTCACGGTATGTTTCTCATGTACCGTTTCTCCCGATGCCCGTTGCTCGGTAATGTAATATTCCAGCACTTCGTCCTGAAACAGCATAAATGCTTTGACATGGATTCCTGCAAACATATCCTGCAATTTTTCCTGGCGGAATTTGCCTTTCTCATCCCCATCATAAATGCGATAATGAATAAACACTTCACAGTCAGGATCTGCAATAAAATCGATGCACACCTGATCGAGCAGATTTGCCGGCATCGTAAAGCATCCTGCAAAACCTTGGAAGAAGGAAAAATACATTTTTTGTTCCCACAAACGATTCACATGATAATCAGCAAACTGTACTTCTTCCTCGGTCAATGATTTTTTCTTGCTTAAATATTTTAAGACCGCTAACAGGCATGGAAGATTTTGCTGGATCTGTACATCTTTTCGATATACTTCAAATAGACTTTTAGGAAGTTCCCTCTGCCGCAGTAAATATTCATATGCCATCCACTTCTTAAACGCCTGTACGACCTGCTTATTTTCCGCAATCGGTATATAATCCAAGAAAATCTCAAAGATTTCCGGTACGATCTCCTCCGAAAACAGACTCTGAGCGATCAAACGCTCCTGCAGATCCTTCACATCTACCCCGGCATCTTTTGCTTTATGATAAAGTTGAATAAGCTCTTCCACCGTTCCGCTATAATAGCGGACAAGATAACGAAGCACCGGTTCTCCACACGCATCTTCCGTAAATAATCTCCATCCAATGCAAAGCATCTGGTCATTCGGGATGCCTGCGATCTTGTCAAAAGTTTCCTCCGAGATTGTCTGCAGTCGTTTGATCGGAATCCCCCGATATCCAAACGCCAGCACACCCTCCATCGCTTTGTCATAGCATCCACACAGTGCCATATATTCCAACATTGCTTCTCGGTCTTCCGGTCGCACCTGTGCCCAGTTCGTCTCCAAGAGCTCTTCTTCCAAAAGTCCCATTTTGCCCTGTGTATAACAATATCGAAGCATTTTCGCATGCAGTTTCCGGCGATAGGTGGTATCTAACTGCTCCATCTCCAGTATCTGCTGCCACAACGCTAACGGATCCACTTCGTCCGTCGGATGCTCCTGTAAATACTGCTCCATCTCTAACAAAAGATACGGATTGCTCTTTTCATACTGATAACAGACTGTAAGCAATGGCTCTGCCTCAAAAAATTGCTCTAATGTATACAGCGAAGGGTCACCGTACAGATTATTCTCACGGTCTGTCAAAAAGATCTCTGCATGCTCTGTCGCGCAGGGGATCACCGCTCTGCCTTTCCACAACGGAACAAAATCTTCTGTCTGCAGTTGTGGATATTTGACAACTACTCCGACCATATCGGAATGTTCACAAACGATCTGTCCCTTCAACAAAATACCCGCCAGTTTCTTGCCAAGCGCATGGTCCAACATCTCTTCCTTGACAAATTCCCGATACAAAAGGGAAAGGTTATGGCTCACCTTACCTTCTAACAACTGCTCCATTGCAAAATTTTGTATCATGGACTGATAAGATTGGTAGGTATCGGCATCTTTCTCTTTATTTTTGACAATGTATGCATAAAGCATCGCTTTCTTTTCCACTGTCAAATGATTATCATATAAGAAATACAATAATACGGCATGGGTAAAATGATGCTCTTTTTCC
>JALEPA010000105.1 GCA_022766515.1 Lachnospiraceae bacterium
CTTTGTCCGAATCTTCATTTCTTACACCGCCCTTTCCATTCCCAGTGCCTGCTTTAATTTTGCCAGTCCGCGTTTGATACGCTTTTCCACTGCGTTTTTAGTCAACCCCAGCTCCTCACCGATCTCTTTTGCCGTCAAACCATAGTAATATTTCTGGATGATAATGTGGCTCGTTGGTTCCCCCAAACCTTTGATCGCTTCTAAAAGCCGCTCGCTCTCCTCTTTTTGAATCGTCTGCTGCTCCACATCTATCGTGTCCGGAAGCTCCTCTCCCCTCTCATACTGCTCCTGCAAAGATACCTTGTCCAAATGCTCCACTTTTCGCTCATAATATCGGATCGCCTGTCTCTCTGCGATCGTCAGCAGAAAAGTTTTGATCGACCCCTTTTCCAGATCAATTTTTTCTCTGCAACGGTACAATTCATAAAAAATGTCACTCACACATTCCTCAATGTCTTCTTTGGAAAATTTTCCCTGCAGACGCCTCCAGGTGACTGCATAGACCAGACCACCATATTGCTCTGTCATAGCACGAATCCCCTTTGCAGGATCGTCGCACAATGTTTGCAGCACATCTTGCTCTTTTTCCCGTTCCTTCCACTGTTCCATTGTGCGACTTTCCTCCTTTTTCATTAGGTATCAGTTGTGAAAACCATTCCTAATGCTTGTCATAATCTTCTCTCCTCATCCCTTTCCTAATCATATTACCATAACCCGGTCAAAAACCGCCTCATTTTGCATCAGAAAGTTTAAAAGTAATGCTTCCAAAGGTCACCTTGTCAATATCATCCAATGAAAAGATATAGTTACTGTAATTTTTATACCAAATACTCTCCACCTGCTCCCAGCTTAATTTCTGCTGTAGTTTGTCCTGCAGATCCGTCACAGGAGAAAACTGCACGATCGCCGTATCATCCAAGGCACAGCCTTGATAACTGCTCATGTAAATATCTTCTTTACTGCCATCTTTGTAGTACACTGTTCCAATCGCTTTGCCCGCATCGTCAGCAGTTGTGCCAATCGTACTGCTCAAATACTGATCTAATTTGGTCTGATCCGGGACCAGCATACCAAGCTGTGTCATCTTGATATCCTTACCGGAATCCTGCCATGTAATAACCTGATCCGAAGTCACGGTAAGATCGTTAAAGCGATAAGTCTCTCCATCAACGATCAAAAGCAATGTGTCTGTTTTACTGTCAAATTGTTCCGGTGCCGCAAAACTCATATGAACACCTGTCGAAGCAGGATCTGTACCCTTCAGCGCCTCCGAACGCATTTTACACTCTGCACCGCTCAGCTTTTTGACCACTCCGTTATGCTCATATCGTAACTCTATTTTTTGCATGCTGTCATCCTGCAGATCGGATTGATCCTCGGTCTGCAATACGAACAAAAACTGCCCGATTCCCAAGTTGTCCAAATAATAACTCTGCAACGACACTTTGTACTTGTGCTGATCGGTTTTCTCCGTCTTTTTCAACGCTTTTTGTGTATTTCCGGAAAAATTTTGGTAGAAACCTTTCAACGGACCGATTCCTGCCGATCCACCAAGTGTCATGCCTCCGACTGATAAGATGACACCAGCCAAACACGCTGCTACCGCTGTCTTCCAATGAAACGAAGTGCTTCGCTGTTGCTTTGCCCGGCGGATCTCCTCCACATTGATCGGCTCCATGCTCTGCTCTGCCACTTTGTCAAAAACCTGCTTATACTCTTCCCTCTTCCTCATAGCTTTCTCCTTTCCGAACGATAATTCCATCGCCTACCGGCCCTCTCCCAGGGTATCTCGCAACATCTTTCTGCCACGAGATAATCGAACCTTAACATTGTTTTCACTGATACGAAGCATCTGTGCGATCTCTCGAACAGACTGCTCCTCATAATAAAACAAATGGATCACGATCCGATATTTCGCCGGTAAACGCATAACCGTCTCAAACAATGCGCTCTGTTCTGCTGTTTCAAAGAAAACGACACCTGTATAATCCTGTAGTGCCTCCGTGTTTCGATTCCAAAAGGATGTCACTTTGTCCTTGGCTTTGTTCATGGTGACACGAAACAACCATGCGCGCAGATGTTGTTCATCTTTAAATTCCTTGTGGGTAAGATAATATTGTAGAAACGCATCCTGTGTTGCATCTTTCGCATCATCAGCATTTTTACAAATGTGAAATGCCGCCAGAAATAAGTTTCTTTCATATTGTTCTACTACCCACTCCAATGATTTTCTCATGAGCGTTTCCTCATTTCTTGTTCTGTATTTGAAAGGCCTTTCAACTATAACACGATTGTAAACGAAAAAAGGTTACATGTGGGAAAAGTTTTTGCATAATTTCAGGAAGGTTGAGATGGTAACAGATTAAGAAACGAGCAGTTTCCTATAAAGAGTAAGATGACAAAATCCCTTTCCTACCGGCCCCACCGATAGAAAAGGGATTGAATCTGTTGTATCTGTTATCTTATTTGATCAGCACATCAAAAAGTTCCCATCACTTGTTTTGCAATACCACTCTTTTGCAGCGATCTGACTGTTTTTTTCGATGCTTTTGCCGATACTTTCACGACCAATTTGTTCGATGTGTTCTTCCAGATCTGCTTTCCGTTAAACCGGCATTTCTTTGAAAGAATCTTGACCGTTTTCAGCTTTTTGCATCCCTGAAATGCCTTATCTCCGATAGAGGAAACATTTTTACCAATCGTAACCGATGTCAGTTTTTTCATTCCTTTGCATGCCTTCTTCTCGATACCAACGACTTTGTAAGTCTTTTTGGCAAGGACAATCTTGGCAGGAATGACCAGTTTTTTCAGGGAACGCTCGTTGATCCCAGCCACCGTGACCAGGCGAACCCGATCCGTTTTTTTGATCACGCGGTATCTCACACCTTTGTACTCCCAACATCTTCCCTCTTGTGGATAGTTGATCTTATTCAAAATGATCGCTGTATCATTTTTGCCTACCATTTTGAATTGCAGTTCCTCATCAAGCAACCGATCAGTCACGGACTTGGCAATGCCTTTTTCCGCTAACACCGTCACATTCGGACAATCAGCAAACACATTTTTGCCTATTTTTTGCACAGACTTTGGAAGAAATACATACATCACATTGCTGCATCCTGAAAATGCTTTACTGCCGACCGTAGTCACTCCATCCGCCACAACAATCTGCTTCAGATCCGTCCGTCCCGCATAGGCACCGGCATGAATCACTGTTGATCCCTTTCCTGCTAAAAGCTGACTCGGATCGTTCTCATTCACGGAACTTACCGTTGACCCCTGTGGCATTGTCTTCCGCTTCGCTATTGCAACTACGCCCTTGTTGACCGGGCACTTCTCTACATTTGTAGTCTGTGTTTCTGCCGCAGCCGCATGGCTACTCACATTTTCACATCCACTTCCTAGCGCTATCGCTGCAATACACGCCAACGCTCCTATCATACATTTCCTCATAACCTCTTCCTCTCCTTCCTTAAATTACAAAGCCAACTTCAAGTGAAGTCTCACCTTCAACCTCTCCCTCTCCCCCTCTATCTCTATAGACGAAAAATGTGAGCCTGCGTTGCAACAAAAAAAGAAAAATACTCAAACTCCACCGACCGAAGTCATGTGCGGAGTTTGAGTATTATAGGTTTTTATTCTGTTGTATCGGTTGTTGTCCGATGGTTTTTAGAAACGGAAGTCGCGTTTTCCTTCACCGATCTGTGCCAGATATTCTAAGGCTTTGTTGCGCACTGTCTCGTTTGGCACCTTTTGAATCTCTTTGGCGATCAATGCTTCTCCGATCTGTTTTGTGTCAGCTGAAGCGTAGTCTTCCAAATATTCTTTCAAGGTGATCAATGCATTTGGATGACAGCAGTTGACGATCTGTCCGGATTTAAGCAGTGACATAAAGCGGTCTCCGGTACGACCTGCACGATAACATGCTGTGCAGAAACTTGGCACATAACCCATGCGCATCAACCAATTAACTACCTCATCTAAGTTTCTGGTATCGCTGACATCAAATTGTGCGGAACTATCATCTCGTACCGGTTCGGTGTAGCCGCCAACACTTGTGCGTGAGCCGCCACTGATCTGAGAAATACCAAGTTTCAATACTTTTTCTCTCGTATTCTGCGACTCTCTCGTAGACACGATCATTCCGGTATATGGAACAGCGATACGGATCACTGCTACGATCTTTTCAAAAATCTCATCAGGAACGGCATTACTAAAGTCAGCAGTATCAATATCGTCGGCAGGACAGATTCTTGGAACGCTGATCGTATGTGGTCCTACTCCCTGGGCTGCCTCCAAATGCTCTGCATGCATCAAAATACCGACCAGCTCATACCGATATCCTTCCAGTCCAAACAAAACACCAAGTCCCACATCATCAATGCCACCTTCCATTGCGCGATCCATAGCTTCTGTATGGTAAGCATAATTGTGCTTTGGTCCTGTTGGATGCAGCTGCTCATAGGATTCTTTGTTGTAAGTCTCCTGGAACAAAATATAAGTACCGATACCTGCATTTTTGAGTTTGGTATAGTCTTCTACAGTTGTAGCCGCAATATTGACATTAACACGACGGATCGCACCATTTTTGTGCTTGATGCTATAGATCGTATCGATACTTTCCAAAATATACTCTAACGGATTGTTGACCGGATCTTCTCCTGCTTCGATCGCTAATCTCTTATGTCCCATGTCCTGCAAAGCGATCACTTCCTCGCGGATCTGATCCTGCGTCAATTTTATGCGTGGAATATGCTTATTTTTGAAATGATAAGGACAATAAGTACATCCATTAACACAATAATTGGATAAATACAACGGTGCAAACATAACAATGCGATCTCCGTAAAATTTTTCCTTGATCTCCATTGCCAAGCTGCGGATCTGCTCGTTGATCTCCGGCAGATCACATTCCATCAGCACAGCTGCTTCCTTATGGGAAATTCCTTTTGCTTTCTTTGCTTTCTCCAGAATCTCTCGGAGTACCGTCAGGTTATTTTTGTTTTGTTTGGCGTACTCTAACGATTCCAAGATCTCCTCATGATTGATAAATTCTTCTGCCTTTAATGATTTTGGATCATATCGATAACTACTCATCGCCGTTCCTCCTTGCCTTTTTTTGAATTCTTTTCTATTGTATTTGCACCTTTTCTGCTTGAACACAAGCAGATCTCATGCATTACAGATTGATCACTTTGGTATCTACTCTTTCCATCGCACCATAAAATCCCCTACTGACAGACATACTGCAAATAGGGGATCTATCTAACCGGATAGTGCGAGTGCTACTGTATCTGCAATTACAGTACCATTCTTACCTCTGTTACATCGGTAAGCTTGTCAGCAGGGATGTAGTTGTCATCCTGCTTCTCGCCATTGATATAAAACTCTGAAAATCCTGCTTCTTTTCCGTTTGGATTCTCAACCTTGATCACAACTTTCTTACCACGGAAATTCTTCTCCATTGTCATCTCTTTCCAATCACTTGGAATCGTTGGAGCGACACGAAGTCCGTCTAAGTCAGGACGCATACCGCAGATACCCTCTACGCAGCCTACCATACAAGTAGATGCTGTACCTGTCAGCCAATGTACATGAGAACGACCGTGGAATGGGCTCTCATCACCCTCTGTATACTGTCCGTGAACATATGGCTCCAGCTTGCGGATCTCTGCCTTATCGTTCTGAGAAGATGGTGAACTCTCCTCAAAATACTGGAATGCCTTGTTTCCATGACCCATCAGTGCTTCTGCCAAGATCAGCCAGCCCTGTGTCTGAGAGAAGATACCGCCATTTTCCTTTGTTGATGGTGGGAACAATCCAGCCAATGCGCCATCAAAGTAATGATCTACATATGATGGAGCCATTACCTTTGCACCATAAGCGGTATTCAATTCACGCTCAACAGATTCCATAGCAATCTCTGCCTGCTCTTTTGTCGCATGTCCGGAGATAACTGCCCATGTCTGTGGGTTGAGCCACATACTTGCTTCCGGATCATTCTTAGAACCGATCAACTCACCGGTATCCTTGAAACCACGATTGTAGCGGTCATCCTCCCACCACAATTCATTGATCTTATCGCCAATTTCTTTCTGTGTCTTATCCAAATATGCAATGTACTCTGTGTCGTTCTTCTTCTCTGCGAAATAACGCATGATCGTAAATGCATAGTAAAGCTGCAATGCTACGAAAGAAGACTCACCCTGTGCACCAAGACGGAGACAGTCGTTCCAGTCAGCGTGAAGACCTGCCGGAAGACCGTGTGGTCCTAAGTGATTCATAGAGAAGTCGATTGCTTTCTGTAAATGCTCATATACAGAAGCCTTCTTCTCAACATTGGACCAAGTGATCTCTTCATCCATAAATGCCAGGTTTCCGGTCTCGGAAATATATTTGTAAACAGTTGGGAACAACCACAATGCATCATCTGCACGATATGCAGGATGTCCTGTCTCTCTTACATAATCCGGATCATCCGGTGTACCCTCATGTCCTGCACGCTCATCATGATCAAAACGAACCAATGGAAGTCCGCCACCATTGTCTACCTGTGCAGAAAGCATGAATCGGATCTTGTCCAATGCAGCTTCCGGATCTGTATGGATGACACCCTGGATATCCTGTACGGTATCACGGTATCCATATCCGTTACGCTCACCACAGTAGATGAAAGATGCTGCTCTGGACCATGTAAATGTTAAGAAACACTGATATGCATTCCAAGTATTTACCATGCTGTTGAATGCAGGGCTTGGAGTGTCGATCTTGAAATTCTCAAGTTTTGCGTGCCAATATTTCTTTAACTCATCGATTTCTTTATCGCATACAGAAACATCTTCATAAGCAGCGATGATCTTGTCTGCGTCAGACTCTTTATACTTACCAAGTAAGAATGCCATCGTCTTCGTCTCGCCCGGTGCAAGCTCTAAAGCTGTGTGCAATGCTCCACAACTGTTCTCATTGTAGTTGCAGACACCATCACATTTACCACGCTCAACAGCGATAGGATTACCATAATCATGGTACATTCCGATGAATGCTTCCTTGTCACCATTGTAGGAAGTAACAGGCTGACCTGCCAATCCGAAGAAGCGCTCTTTTCCGTTGCTTCCGTCCGGTCCCTTATACCAGTTTAAGTTGATCTGCTGATAAATCTTATTCTTGCGGAAACTTGTGTTTGTCGTACAAAGAGAATACTGCAGATTTACCTGATCCTGGTTGTAATTGTCATCATTAGAAAGCTCTGCATAACCAAAGACAGAAATCTTTCTAGGCTTGTCTGATGTGTTTGTTACCTTACAGCACCAAACTTCATATACCTTATTCAGAGGAACATAATACATTGCCTCAGACTTAATACCTGCATACTCTGCAAACATTTTGGTATAAGCTGATCCATGATGTACTTCACTTTTATATTCATTCAGATCTATGCCAACCGGCTGCCATGATGCAGACCAAAAATCGCCTTTCTCATCATCACGAAGATAAATGTAACGGCCCGGTGTGTCATCACTGTTAATATGGTAACGCAAAATACGACCATTCGCACCACTCTTGACAAAGCTGTATCCACCTGCATTGTTGGAAATAATAGCACCATACTCTGGAGATCCCAGATAATTACACCAAGGTGCCGGTGTGTTAGGTTTGGTGATGACATACTCTCTGTTGGCATCATCAAAGTAACCATAATTCATAATTTGTTCCTCCTTAAAAATGTGAATATTTTGATTGGTCTGCTCCTACAGTTCCAATCCTATTTTACTACTTCTTCCTGCTTAAAAAATAAGCATCTTCAAAAAATATTCAATCAGTACACACCTTTCATTATACGATATACTCCCGTGCAGTTCAAGAACATTCCTCGCATTTATTAACACAATTTTGATGAGGAAAACACAAATCGCCCTTCTTCCGCACCAGCGAATCCTGCTGCAAACTCGTGTGCAAGACAGGATTCGCTGGTGCGGAAGAAAAAGGCGATTAGCCTGTAAGGACAAAAGCCCTCCAAAAAATTGCAACGCAAATTTTTTTGGAGGGCTTTTG
>JALEPA010000113.1 GCA_022766515.1 Lachnospiraceae bacterium
CATTGAATTCGTAACTCTCATGTATCCTCCATTCCGAAGCGATCGTCATTGTATCGTTTCTATCTCATTACACTGCTGTCTCATTGATCAGTTTGTCCAACACCTCATTCATAACGGAAAGGACACGGTATTGGTAATTTAACAGGTTCTGATAAATGATCAGATCCTGACCTTCCTCGTCCTCATCCACACCGGATATAGAAGTGCGTCGATGATCAACCGCATTCAAAATATTTGTTGCATTCTCACAAGATGCCGTAACTCTGGCAGAATCCACACCCAGTACCGCTGTTGACAATACATTTAAGAAAGATCCCGGATCTCCCTGTTTGAACATCGTATTGTCTGTCTGCAGTGCCAGCATTTTTGCAAGGTTCTTTGCCTCTTCCCAACCGGAAGCACCCTCTGTGTTTTCTGCTGAACATGCGAGCAATCTGCTGTCCTCTACAATATCATTACATGCATAATAATTTAGCACGGACATATTATAATAGCTGATCTGTGATCCCTCTGCATTGACAGAGCCAAAAGTAAATATATTAGCATCTTCTGCCGGAACATATACTTTTTCCACGATCTCTCCTGCAGCATTTTTCAGATTGTAATAGTTGTCACCAACTGCTTCAAATTTATATCCCTGCTGCTCATATGCCTGTTTCTTTGTGCTATCAAATACCTTTGCACTATTGTAATAATAGAAACCATCACTCTCATCAAACAGGAACTCGTGCATGGTATACTCTTTACCACTTGTAATATCCGCAGCCACAAACAGATCTTTTCCCCGATTGCCGTTGTAATCATAACCCTGATTTTGAACGGAGTTGAAGTTTGCGGAAAAAGTACGGATAAACTCGTTTAACTGTGCCATATAATATGGGATTCCACGAAATGCAATAGAGTCGCCCGCTGTTGCCTGTTTCTTCGTTGGATCCGGATCTGTCGACTGGATGATAGTATCCAAACGCTGTGTCTGCCCTTCTGTCAAATTCTCCTTCAACACAAAGGTATATGTATAAGTACCATCTGCTGCAACCGTTGCCGTAAAGGACTCATAAGCATATTCCAACTTACCGATCGTCAACACACCATCCGTTGCCGGAAGATCTAATTTTGCCAGATCAGAAGCATTAACGCTGCTATATTCATCGCTCTGGATCGTAAGAGTGGATCGGTTGTTATACGCTGCATCCTCTCGCGTTACCTTTGTAAGTGTTGCCTTAAAATTCTCTCCATTGTTGCCATCGCGCAACTCAAACAATCCCTGCAGCTTACCGCCCAGTGTTGTGCTGTGGCTGTCAAAATCCTGTCCATAACTCCATGTCAAGTGATAGAGATTGCTGGCATCGTTTTGATAGATTTTGAGATTATCACTGGTAACATTGATCGTATTGTATGTTGTGGTATCAACCAGTACACCGCCTCCCAGATTGACAATAAACTGATTGGTTCCATTGCCATCTGCCGGTGCCTTTTCAGTAACGGTAATGTCTGCCAGTTCTGACAGCTGATCTAAGATCACCGCTCTCTGGTCACGCAGGTCATTAGCACGATCGCCATATACTTCCAATGTATTGATCTGTTTGTTCAAAGAAGCGATCTGTGCCGCATAGGCATTGATCTGTTTCACCGTTGTCTCGATCTCTGTATTTACATCTGTCTGCAGATTCTGCAGCTTCGTTCCTACATCTCTGACATAATAAGCAAGCGTATCTGCATATCCTGCCACTTCTGCTCGAATGGTTGTATCCATAGAAGAAGTTGTCAGATATTTTAAGGAAGCAAAAAAGCTGTCCATTGAATTCGTAATACTTCCTACATCTTTATCCTTTGGATAAATGTAGTCTTCGATACTGCTCAAGTAAAAAGACTCAATATCATATTTTCCAACATTGGAATTGTTGATGCGGTATTTTGCATCATAATATTCATCTCGGCTGCTCACAACATCGGTTGCATTAACACCCGCTCCTAACATTCCATAAGAGGTGCGCAGTGATATTGCTTCCTTAGCTGACTGAATCACTGACTGCTTGCTGTATCCTTTGGTCTTGACATTGGATATGTTATGTGCTGTCGTGGTAAGTCCTGCATTATAAGTGGACATACCGGATACTGCTATATTTAGTCCAA
>JALEPA010000115.1 GCA_022766515.1 Lachnospiraceae bacterium
AACTTGTCCAATGTGGCGAGAAAGGAAGGTCTGTTGGCACTTGAGGAAGCGGCGAACAGTATCGAAGATGATTTCTTGAAGAAAGGAATCATGCTGATCGTTGATGGAACAGATCCTGAATTAGTGCGTAGCATCATGGAAACAGAATTGAATTCGATAGACAGTCGACATGGAGAGAAGATCAATTTCTGGGCAAACTGGGCCGGAATGGGTCCTGCTTGGGGAATGATCGGTACCTTGCTTGGTCTGGTAAACATGTTGTATAACATGGAGGATATGTCGATGATCGGACCAAACATGGCGGTTGCCCTTTTGACAACATTATATGGTTCGCTGTTGGCAAACTGGATCTGTGTGCCTATTTCATTCAAGTTGAAGATGAACAACGAACTGGAGATCAAGATGAAGGAAGTCATGGTGGAAGGTCTTTTGTCTATTCAGGCAGGTGAGAACCCACGCGTGATCGAGGAGAAACTGAAATCCTTCCTGGCACCATCTGTTCGTGATTCGATTGGTGAAAAGGATGGCGCTGCTGAAGGTGGTGAAGCATAAATGGCAAAAAAGAAAGAAGCACAAGAGATTAAGACAGACGGATGGAAAGATACTTTCTCCGATCTGATGAATCTTTTGCTTTGTTTCTTTGTTCTTTTGTATTCCATGTCTGCGGTTGATGAAACAAAATATGCGGAGTTGGTTGCATCTTTGTCAAACAGCTTTAGCATTTTTGATGGAGGTGCGCAGGCAGTAGGAGAGGGAAAACTGATCTCCAGCGGAGCAACCCAGTTGAATAATCTGGATGACTATTATTCCGATATGGGAAAGAAAGCGGAAGAAACAGACAATGCAGACGACCCTCTGGCTGAGTTGGAACAAAAGCAACAACAGGAAAAGAAAGAAAAAATGGAAGAGATGTATGGGGATGTTGTAGAGCAGACCGAGCAGAAACAGCTTGAGGATGATCTCGATGTCACCATAGATGATGGCTATAATTATGTGGTGCTTTCTTTGAATGGCAGCGTGTTGTTCGAATCAGGAAGTGCTGACATACAGCCTGGAGCAAAGAAGATTTTGAGCCGTGTCGGGGACATCTTGAAGAATTATAGCAATAATCGTATCAAGATCGAAGGACATACAGATAATGTTCCGATACATAATGCGAATTACCCAAGTAACTTGTGGCTGTCTACTGCGAGAGCGACGAAGGTGCTGGAATATTTTCAAGATAAAAAAGGAATCAATCCTAAAAACCTTGAGGCTTCCGGTCGTGGATCCGTTGACCCAATAGCGGACAACAAGACCCAAAAGGGGCGTTCAAAAAACCGACGCGTCGAGATTAAGATCTACGGAGCGTCCGGTGGCAACTAAAAGAGGAAAGGTGTAAGAAAGATGAAGAAAAATATTTTTAGTGTGATCATTACAGCATTGACAGTGATAAATGTAGTACTTACCGCTATTATGTTTTTTGTGATGATGCCTACATTCACGAAAACGAACAATTTGTTGACACAGATTGCATCTGCGATCAACTTGGATCTGAATGTTGATGGCGAGGCAAATGGTGAAGAGGATTATTCTTTGAAAGATCTGGAGACTGTTGCGGTGACTTTTGATTCAAAGCAGAATCTGAATCTGAAAACGGGATCAGACGGTCAGGCGCATTATGCGTTGTTAGATGGATATAGCCTGTCTGTTTATAAGGAAGCAGACGATTACAAGGATGTAAGTGATATTCTTACCAACAATCAGGCAGAGATCACGGATATTATCCGTGCAGTGATCCAGAGCCACTCTGCAGATGACATTTCAGAAGATGTCATTAAGAAAGAAGCGTTGGAGCAGATCCAAGAGCATTTGGATTCCAAGGCGGTTAAGAAAGTAATGCTTTCTAATTTTATGTATCAGTAATTTTATAAAAATTAGTTTTCTTTCTAATAGTTTTGTGCTATTATTAGAAAAGTTGTAGAAGGGAGCTTTTATTTGCAAGATGCAGGTGAAGGTTCGGCAAAGAGGTGAAAAGAATGGGAGACACCCTGTCTCAGGAGGAAATTGATAGTCTGCTGAGTGCCTTGAGCACCGGTGAGTTGAATCCGGATGAGTTGGATGAGACTGACAAGAAAAGTGTGACGAATTACAATTTCGCCAGACCATCGAAGTTTTCCAAGGATCACTTGCGTACCTTGGAAATTATATTTGAAAATTACGGCAGGCTGTTGTCTACAAACTTGCCTGGACTTCTTCGTAAGACCGTACAGGTTGAGGTGATGAATGCAGAGGCAAATGTTTACTCAGAGTTTTCAAATGCATTGTCCAACCCTGTTTTGCTGGGAGTGGTAGATTTTGCACCATTAGAAGGCAGTGTGGTCGTGGAAGTTGCAACGAATTTAGGCTTTGCAATGGTTGATCGTCTGCTTGGTGGTGGCGGTGAGCCTTTGGAGAGATCCAGAGAGTTTACCGAAATTGAATTGATCATATTGGAGAGAGTACTGGAGGTTTGTACCAATTTGCTCGTTGAGCCTTGGGCAAGTGTAGTAGAGCTTGAGCCGCGTTTAGAGCGAATCGAGACAAACTCTCAGTTTGCACAGTTTATTTCTCCGACAGAAATGACTGCGATCGTTACAATGAATATACGCATTGGCGAGGTAGAAGGGTTAATGAATGTCTGTATTCCGTATTCCTGCGTGGAGACGGTGATCGACAAATTAAATACAAAATATTGGTATTCAACCATCAAGGCAAAAGATGATGACAGCTACACGGAAGTAATGGAAAGCTTGATCAATCATGCGAAGATTCCGGTCCGTGCAATGCTGGGAAGAAGCCGTATTTCTGTAAATGATTTTATGAACATACAGATCGGTGATGTAATCAAACTGGATACCAAGGTAGATGATGAGCTTGAGGTGTATACTGGAAATATTAAGAAGTTTTATGCTTTACCTGGAGCTACTTCGGATTCCTATGCAATTAGAGTGACATCAGTGATAAGGGAGGAGCAGTAATTTTATGGATGGAATGTTATCTCAAGAAGAGATCGACGCGTTGACTGGTGGTGGTTCTACCAGCACTGTGGATGTGCCTACAGGTGAGACACTCACAGATGCAGAGCGTGATGCAGTGGGAGAGATTGCGAACATTAACATGGGAACAGCGGCAACAACGCTTTCCACATTACTGAATACAAAAGTAACGATCACGACACCAAAGGTGTCCTATGTTACATTAGATGATCTGTCTGCTCAGTATGATAGACCATGTGTATTTATTCATATTTCTTACATAGATGGAATTGATGGTAATAATGTTTTGATCTTGAAAGAGCAGGATGTTAAGATCATCACCGATCTGATGATGGGTGGAGACGGCTCAAATACAGAGGGTGAAATGTCCGAACTTCATTTGAGCGCGATCAGTGAAGCCATGAATCAGATGATGGGATCGGCAGCCACTTCTTTGTCCTCTATGTTAGACAAAAAAGTTGATATCAGTCCACCATATGCAAGCTTGGTAGACTTGAATGATACGATCATTGACAATCCGGAGATTTCTTCCTTTTTAAGCGGAGAGATTGTTCAGGTTGAGTTTGAGATGCAGATCGGCGATCTGATCGACAGTCAGATCATGCAGCTGTATCCATTTGATTTCGCAAGAGATCTGTATAAGAAGTTTATTGGTGATAGTGGTATGCAGAGCACAGAGACGCCGGCACCGGCTCCACAGGAGGCAGCACCTGCACCTGAACAGCCTGTAGTCGCTCAGGCAGCACCGGCGCAACCCGCTCCGGCTGCAGCACCTGTTATGCAGGAGCAGACGATGCAGATGCCACAGGGTGCACCAATGCAGCAACAGCCATATGCGATGCCAATGCAGAATGTCAATGTACAGCCTGCACAGTTCCAGCCGTTTAATGCTGGAGTGAGTCCGCTGATGCAGCAGGAAAACATTGATCTGATCATGGATGTACCTTTGGAGGTGACGGTAGAATTAGGCCGTGCCAATAAATCCATCAAAGAGATCTTGGATTTTGCACCCGGTACGATCATTGAATTAAATAAGCTGGCTGGCGAGCCGGTTGATGTACTGGTCAATGGTAAGTTTGTGGCTAAGGGTGAGGTAGTGGTTATCGAAGAAAACTTCGGTATCCGTATTGTTGAGATTTCAAAGTAATGTAAATGCTGGAGGTGTAGATATGCTTATTATGGTAGTTAATTCTATGATCTCCAGCATTATTAAATTTATTTTTCTGTTGCTTGTTTTTTTTGTTCTATTGTTTGCCGCTTCCTGGTTTACAAAATGGTATGCCAAGTCAGGAATGTTACGCAAACAGCAGGGAAATATCGAGCTGATGGAAAGTTATCCGATCGGGCAGGGCAAAGTGCTGCAGATCGTGAAAGCCGGCAATCGATATTTGCTGATTGCACAGGCGAAGGATACGATCACTTATCTGACGGAACTGTCAGAGGAGGAGTTACATTGGAGTATCCCGGAAACAGGCAAAACCGCAGGATTTCAGGATATGTTTGCTGAGATTTTGCACAAGAGGGAAAAGGGCAACAAGTAATATTCCAAAGATAGGACGATACGATGAAACAGAATGGAACGATTAGAAATCGAAAAAAATACAGAAAAGCGGCAGGGAAGTGTATCCTGGCGTTTGTTTTGTTTTTATGCATTTGGGTCGCTGCATCACCG
>JALEPA010000018.1 GCA_022766515.1 Lachnospiraceae bacterium
AAGCAACATCACATTTCTTTTGTCAGAAAATGTTTTCTGCAGCCCCGACCGCGTTACTAAACACATCTTTTTCATGTTTTCCATTATGAACCCCCTCCGATTTCTATCGTTCTGTAATGTCAAACTGTTTTTGAGCTAAATAAACTGCCATAGCATAATGAAAACCAATCAAAGCAAACGCAACGCCCAAAGCAAAGCACTGTCTATTTTGATAAAATCCGTACTTGCCGATCGTATGCAAAAAACAAGGGTTGATGAGGCTGGACAATGTCTGCGCCACGCCATCGCCTTCCACAAGAAATTTTCTTGTCAGTTCCTCATAGATTCTCGTTTGCACATAAAGCAATGCGATCGCCCCACCAAAAGCAATATATTTATCCCGCAGCCATACCGCCAGCAAATAGCATAACGAGCTGTTGATCACCGCATAAAGGCAAAAGCAGATCACTCCCTTAAAAAGCTTTCTATAAACCAATAGCATGGAGATTTCCCGTACACTTGTCACCTCTCTCCCCGAAAAGTTCATATAAATATAGGGAAACATCTCATCAGATTTTGGAATATTGTCATATCCAAACAACAGGGTGATATAAAACAAGGTGATGGATAATATACACACGCCGACCGCTGCTGCCGCATTCGCCACAATTTTTGCAATATGATACTGTCTGTTGCTGCAACGAACTAACATCATCCTTTTATTTCCCTTCCACATTTCCTCTAGATAAATTCCCACCCCCGGAAGACCGCATATCACCGGCATTAATACCGGAAGGTACGAATTTCCTATCCAGATATCATTCATACGGATCAGATAAGAAGAATCAATTCCTCGATTCCAGTTGCCATGAAATTTACTCCATATCACCCCAATAATCGTTGTTTTCGATATGCCATCGTTCAAAACCTGTCCACTATCTCCCAACATAAAAACAATATATAGCAGAACAACGGATATTAAGAAATAGCGGCTTTTCACATTCTTTTTTAACTCTAATTTTATCATGCTCATCGCTATTAATACCCCCCAGTTCCCTCATAATAATATAAAGTTCCATCTATGGCATCGACTACCACGCTCGTTCCGTGTACATCACTCGTCCGCATCCCATCAGAGATGCCGCGATCTTCCGTCATAAATGCCCATACCGGCCGCAGATAGGTATTGTCATCAACCCCCTGATAGACATCTTGATCTTTCTCCTTTGCAAGTCTGTTGTCCTGAACTAACAGGTACAACAAACCACATTCTTGAAATGATAATCCGCCAATATGTGCAATCTCATTTTTGATTCTCTGCACCGCCCACAATGGAGATATGATTTTGTCATACTTTTTATTCGATGCGACATCCAAACATTCTGCGCCTGTGCTAATCATATCTAAGGAATTTTTGTGACACATAGTCGTCTCTATTTCAATACCACAATGTGTATACGGATAATATTTGCCCTCTGATAAATAAAAATCCGAACAGGTATCAATCACACCGCCCCGATAGACACGCCCAATGACCATATCATAATCATAATGCCCATTTTCTGCATCTTTCTTCACATACAGATGCTGCACCTTATAAGTAAACTGCTTCTTTTCAAACGGGTGTAAATAAGTGTTCAACTGCTTTTCTGTATAGGCAACTGCCTCCGGAACGGAAAGTTTCCCATCCTGCAACTCATATTCATCCTTATCCGATGCCGTATCTCCCCATTCAAAATCGTATTGTTTCACACAACGATCCATATGAAGCTCTGTATCATTCATGGAATTTCCACAAAAAAATCCCCCTGCATCAAACGAATACATCCTGCCTGACTCCTCATCTTGTTTTGAAACTGCATAATAGTTTGGTTTATCTTTTCTCGAAAAACTGTCTTCCGGAACAGAACTCCAGTCTGCCTTTTGATAGTCGTTCCACAGTGAGGCTATCATATCTTCCATTTCTTTCATGTCCTTGGTATACCAAGGAGTCAATTTTACCTCATAAGCCTCCTTCCCAGTCGGCAAAACAAAGTTCTCAGGAAATTGTAAGCCATCGATATTCTTTCCCTTGATTTTGGCGATCTGGTCTTTTGCTTCCTGTACAGAAACCATCTTTTCAGAAGACAAGGAAACCGAATCCTCCGTCTGTGTGTTTTGGGAACGATCCGGTGCTTTCTCACATCCTGCTGCCAAAAATATACTAACCAGAGTGATACACCCCAACATAGCAATCCTGCGATTTTTCTTCATAATCATCACAGCCCCCTCTCCTCTTATTGCAATCGTTGTTTGGTATTTCTTTAAGATTAGTCTATAAAAATCAATATTAATATTCAATGCGGTATTTCATTAAGATTTCTTTAAGATTCGGTTAAAGACTCAAATTGTTTTGTGTGGTGATCGCATCCTCGCAGAGCATTTTTGCTTTATAGAAAGCAAAAAATTTCCAATAAAACAAAAACACCCCCATCATCGATGGGGGCAAAATCATATCTTTTATTTAGTTCTGTTTTGCCTGTGCGCCCTGCATTGCGATACTTACGATCTCCTTACTATACTGATCTTTCTCTAAAGTAAGCAACTCTCTTG
>JALEPA010000140.1 GCA_022766515.1 Lachnospiraceae bacterium
ATAGGTACTTCCGCCATGCGCAAAGACAACCTCTTTGATCGTATTCGGAAAGTGCTGATGAATGACACGATTGAGAATGACATTTGCCACAAGCATCCTTCCCTCTTTATCTTCTCCTCCTGCTTCCGCCTCTACAATACGGCATAAAATGCGCTCTGACTCTGTCCCGATCACCGATCCGCAGGCTTTTTTGATCGCCTGTCTTCTTGCCGCTTCCTGTTTTTTTCTCCGCTCCCGCTCTCGTTTGACTTTCTCCCGATGCAATCGTTCTTTTTTCTCTTTGATACACTGCTTTTGTTTCTTTTTTTCCTGCCTGACTCGCTGTGCTTCTTTTTGCAGTGCATTTTCAGCACGCCACTTGATAATTTCATCGGTAATCACGCTATTAGAGACTTCCATAACTGCCGGTCCCGCCAACTGCACCTCCTCACAGACCGCCTTTGACAGCCCTACCGTATCTGCTGTCGTAACGCCTGTCGGCAAAAATGCCGCTTCCACCGCTAACGCCCCTGTAATCATACCGATCCTCGCCACTCGATTTTTCACAAGGCACCTCCTCTTTCCTCAAAAAAGCTCCTGTTTTCTCTCAAAAAAATATTAAATATGTTACAAAACTATTACAGAGTATATGGAAAATTTCGTTTTTTATACCGATAAGTTCTCGACAGCTGTAGTTTTTTAGGTCGAATTATGATAACATAAACCTAAAATCAATCCTTTATTTTTACTTTATAGGAAACTTCTCGTTTCCTATAAAGTAAAAAACGCTCCGCGAGGATGCGCATCTCGCGGAGAAGAAGTTAGCTGTAAACAGCACCGCTCGAGCGCGAAAGAGTCGCAAGCGACTCTTTGTTCTAAGAAGCTACTTAAAAGGCAGGGATCCGATACGAAAGGAGGCAGACAATGGCAAAAGGAGTATTTAGGGCTACCAAAAAAGACGGTTCTGTATATTACCGTGCCTCTATTACTTATCGCGGAAAGCATATCAGCCTTGGAAGTTTTGCGGAGGAAACAGATGCGCACCGGGCTTATCAGACGGCAGATGCTTTATTACAAAGTGAGATATCTTATACACCGGAAGACTATCATTCGTCTGACTTTCCGTGCCTGCTCTTTCCAAAATGGATCTCTCTGATCAATTTTAAGAACAACGGTCTGTACATCAAAACACCGATCTATTTGCAGCGACATTTTTTTTCCTATTATCTGTCTCCACAGGATGTGCTCGTGTTTGATGTCGATGATCTGTTTTATTATTCCAATCATGCGATCATGCGCCGGGGCAATCATCTGTTCGTCTCCGAATACGGCATGCAAACCAATATTCATACACGATACGGAATCCGTAACTTTGCAAGACCGGGCGCTGATTTTACATTCACCAACGGCAATTCCAATGATTACCGCTATTCCAATATCCGCATCATCAATCCCTATCACGGTGTGACCGTTTCTCATGCGCCGGGACATATGGACTACGCTGCAAGACTTCATATTCGCGGTAATTATCTGGTGGGACATTTTGCTACACTGCAGGAGGCAGCCGTTGCGTACAACAAAGCTGCCGATCATGTTGAAGCAAAAGGCTGTCCGAAACAATTTGCACGCAACTATATTGAAAATATGACAAAAAAAGAATATGCCAGTCTGTACGACAGTATTCAACTGCCGGACTCTCTTCTGACATATTCTCCTGAGTAATGATTCTATACTTTTATTTTTGTTTCCCTTTTTTGTGATAACGGCGAAGCACAAACCATTCCAGTTTTCTCTTTAGTATGATCTGAATCTCCTCGTGTTTGGCGATCGGATGGACAAGTATCGCATGGATGCCCGCTCTATTAGCTCCCCAGATATCTGTAAAGATCTGGTCACCTACAAACATGGTCGTATCAGGCGTTGTTCCCATATACTCCATTCCCTGTTCATAACCTTTCGCGGAAGGCTTATCTGCCTTATAGACATACTTAGCCCCCAAGGTATCTGCCAAAGGTTTTACACGGTGTTCCTTGTTATTAGAAATAATGCATACTTCAAACCCAATTTCTTTCAGATCATCAAACAGACGGATCGCCTCTAATGTCACCGGCTGGTCATGTTCTACCAGGGTATTGTCAACATCAAACAAAATCCCCCGGTAACCTTTCTCAAAATATGCTTCATAATCAATCTCATA
>JALEPA010000158.1 GCA_022766515.1 Lachnospiraceae bacterium
TTGTGGCAAAGCCGCACGTATTTATCAGTCGCAGACATCCTTTAGCAGATCGTCAGATCATTACGAATGAAGAGTTGGAAAGTTATCCGTATCTGTCTTTTGAGCAGGGCGAGCACAATTCGTTTTATTTTTCGGAGGAGATCTTTTCCGCATCGGAGCGCAAGAAAAATATTCGTGTGCGTGACCGGGCAACGCTGTTTAATCTTTTGATCGGATTAAACGGTTACACGGTATGCAGTGGTGTGATCGATAAGAAATTAAATGGCAAAGATATTATCGCCGTGCCATTAGCGGATGAAAGTGATATGCGGATCGGCTATATCACGCACAGAAAAGGAATGTTAAGCCGATTGGGAACCACCTATCTGGATGCATTAAGTAAATATATTGGCTGATCATAGTTTCAAACTATGGTCAGCCTGTATTTTTATGTATTTTTCAATAGGGACCATTCCTCGTATAATAGGCACATAGCGTTGCAAGGGGGATTTGTGTTTTGTACATTTGGCATGAATACCGTAGGAAGAGAAAGTGTGCAGAAATGAGGAAGAATATGCAGACAGCAGTCATTGGTTACCCAAGAATAGGAACATTACGAGAATTAAAATTTGCCTCCGAACAGTATTTCCGAAAGGAGATCGAGGCGGGAGAACTTTTGCAGACCGCAAAAGAATTGAGAAAAACGCATTGGCTTACACAGAAAGAGGCGGGGATTTCTTTTATTTCCAGCAATGATTTTTCGTTCTATGACAATATGTTAGATACCGCCGTATTATTTGGCATTGTTCCGAAACGATATAAAGAACTTCAGTTATCAGAGTTAGATACCTACTTTGCGATGGCGCGTGGTTATCAGGGCGATTTCGGTGATGTAAAAGCATTGGCAATGAAGAAATGGTTTAACACGAATTATCATTATATCGTTCCAGAGGTGGAAGATGAGATGGTGATCGAGCTAAAAGGGAACAAACTTTTTGCAGAGTATCAGGAAGCAAAAGAGCTTGGGATCACAACAAAGCCGACAGTGATCGGTGCTTATACACTGTTAAAACTTTGCCGATATACCGGAACGAAAAAAATGGCAGATTATGTGGATGCCGTGAGTAAAGCATATCGGGATCTGATTGTGAAATGCGAGACAGAAGGCATTGACTGGCTACAGTTTGATGAGCCTGCACTTGTACAAGATATGGGACAGGATGAAATTCAGTTATTCCACAAATTATATGATGAAATCCTTGCTGCAGATAACAAGTGTCATGTGTTATTGCAGACTTATTTTGGCGATGTGCGTGATATTTATGAGGATTTGATCCAAATGCCATTTGCTGGGATCGGACTTGATTTTATCGAGGGTAAGCAGACAGTTTCATTGATCAAGCAGTTTGGTTTCCCACAGGATAAATTGTTATTTGCAGGACTCGTTAATGGTAAAAATATTTGGAAAAACCATTATGAGAAAACGCTGCAGACGATGGAAGATTTACCGGTTGCAAAGAATCATATTGTACTGTCCACATCTTGTTCTTTGCTCCATGTGCCATATACATTACAGCATGAGCAGAAGTTATCGGAAGAATACAAAGCATACTTTGCATACGCTGAGGAAAAATTAGTGGAACTGCAGGAACTAAGCACTTTGGCAGAGTCCGCAGATCATACAGCAGAAAGTACCTTTGTGAAGAATAAAACATTATTTTTACAGCATAGAAACTGCGAGAATGAGGAAGTTACAAAGCGTCTTGCCGGAGTAAAGGAGACTGATTATACAAGACTTCCGGAGCGCGTTGAGCGGCAAAAATTACAGAAGACGGTACTTGGTCTTCCGGAATTTCCGACGACAACGATCGGATCATTCCCGCAGACAAAGGATGTCAAGGCAAATCGTTCTGCGTTCCGCCGTGGTGAGATCACAAAGCAACAGTATATTGCTTTCAATCAGCAAAAGATCGCAGAATGTGTTAAATGGCAGGAAGAGATCGGTCTGGATGTTCTCGTGCATGGCGAATATGAGCGAAATGACATGGTAGAGTATTTCGGAGAGGCGCTAGGGGGATTTTTGTTTACCGAGAAAGCATGGGTGCAGTCTTATGGAACGCGCTGCGTAAAACCACCGGTCATTTGGGGCGATGTATATCGCAAAAATCCGATCACGGTAGAGTGGTCTGTCTATGCACAGTCTCTTACGAAAAAGATCATGAAGGGAATGCTTACCGGACCGGTAACGATCTTGAATTGGTCGTTCCCTAGGGAGGATATTTCCATCAAAGAATCTATTTCTCAGATCGCATTGGCAATTCGTGATGAAGTGCTAGATCTCGAAGCAAACGGCATTAAGATGATCCAGATCGATGAGGCGGCATTACGCGAGAAATTACCACTTCGTCATTCGGATTGGTATACAGAATATCTTGATTTTGCAATTCCTGCATTTCGTCTGACCCATAGCGGTGTCAGACCGGAAACGCAGATTCATACGCATATGTGCTACAGTGAATTTACAGACATCATTCCAGCAATCGATGATATGGATGCAGATGTGATCACCTTCGAGGCGTCTCGTTCCGATTTGCAGATTTTGGATTCTCTCAAAGAAAATCACTTTGAGACAGAGGTTGGTCCTGGTGTGTACGACATCCATTCGCCAAGAGTTCCATCGGTCGAAGAGATCGTAAAGGCACTGCATGCGATGCTTACTAAGATCGACAAAGATAAATTATGGGTGAATCCGGATTGTGGCTTAAAAACCAGAGGTGTACCGGAGACAGATGCCAGTCTTCGTAATTTGGTGGCTGCGGCAAAACAGATCCGGGAAGAAGTTTGATTATGGATAATTTTGTGGCAAAATAACTTTGGAAAAAAGTTTGATCACTCATATTTTGCGATAAAATAAAAAGTGAAAATCTGCATATAAAATAA
>JALEPA010000167.1 GCA_022766515.1 Lachnospiraceae bacterium
TAACATGACTCCTTTAAAGGAAGTTACATATTTCGGTGGCAAATGATTCAATGAATAACAAGCAATGTCCATTCTGCAAATATCACATTTACAATAATTTGTTTGAGGCCAAAGCTGGTCGATCTTCTCCAACACAGTTTCTTCCATGACATTTGTCAACTTCTCCATAACGGTAACCCCCTATCATTTGTTTACCGAAAATATGCATCAATTCCATTCGCAATTCCTTTTGCCATTTTCTTCTGAAATGCACTATTTTGCATCTTACGATCCTCAGTCGGATTACTCAAGAAACCACATTCGATCAAAGTCACCGGAATCTTGCTCCAGTTCGTTCCTGTCAGATCATCTCTTGCGCTGCTTCCTCTCTTACGGATCCCTGTCTTCTTACAGTAAGCATTTAACACCTTATTCGTCAAGCGTTTGGACGACTTGCTCAATCTGGATACATAAGGATTACGAGTAGATGGATAAAAGGCACTGGCACCTCGAACGGAAGAAGATCCAATACTGTCTCCATGAATTCGGATATAAATATCAGAACCACTCTTATTCGCAAGCTGGGCTCTCTTCTTATTACTAATGTTTACATTGTTCTTAGAACGAACCATGTATACTTCATAACCTCTATTTAAGAGCTCTGCCTTTAATTTTTTGGCTACAGACAAGGTAAACTTGTACTCCGGCACACCACTGGCAACTCCGGTTGCACCTCCTGCCACTCTTGCCTTGCGGGTAGATGCACCCGGACCGACAGGCTCTGTACGGGAATCCCCTCGAAGCTGATGTCCCGCATCCAATGCAATCTTTTTCTTACCCTTAACACGAATCGTGGTCTGGATCTTTTCTTCTCCTGCCTGCGCTGTAAGTACGACCTTTCCGACTCTCTTCCCGGTCACGCAGCCGTTTTCATCTACGCTGGCGTACTTCGTATTGGAGATCGTCCAAGTCACCGCTCCCGTCTCGTTGACTGTAAATTGTACTTTCTTACCTGCTTTTACTTTCGTTGGCTTTTGTACCCACTGCAGAGAAGTTTCCTCTGCCTTTGCCACCGATGTCATTCCTATAAGACCGCCGACACACAAGACAGCCAGAAATAACACACATAACTTTTGGAATCGTTTTTTCATAGCAATTTTCATTCCTTTCTCACGCCACAAATCTTTTACTCAAATGAACCAAATTTGTTAAATGGATAGATTCTTAAAAATGCTCTGCCTTCGATGTTTTCTCTTTTTACAGGGCCTACAACCGCATAACGGCTATCCTTACTAATTTCTCGGTTATCACCAAGTACAAAGAATTCATCCTTGCCTAACTTGATCGGTTCTTCTGCGATTCCACTGTAATCGATCGGATCTTTTCCATAATTTTCTTTCAATTCCTTACCATTGATGTAAATGGTAGATCCTTTGATCTGAATCGTCTCCCCAGGAAGTCCGATCACTCGTTTGATATAATAATCATTCTTCTCTCTGCCATATGGATAAAATACAATGACATCAAAACGCTTAGGATCTTCAAAACGATAAGAAACCTTTTCTACTAACAGGTTTTCTTTATCATCCAGTGTATCCATCATAGACTCTCCATCCACGATCGTTCTCTGTACGACATAACGAGGCACGAAAAATACGCAGATCAATATGATTGCTACATAGATTGCTGCTTCTATGATGCCGCTTCGTATCTTCTTCCGTCTCTGCTTTGGTGTCATATTCTTTTTGTCCTGTTCGTCCTGTTTTGCTGCCTGCTCTTCGTCTGCTACAGCATCATAGTCCTCCAGGGCATCCGCCTGTTGAAGCTCTGGCGTATCCTCATATACTTCCTCACTATCGATTTCTTTACTCATGATATTCCCGCGTTCCTTTCTCAACCCTCAAACTGTACCGTATTCCCGGTGCTTAGTCCTCTTCTGCAAAAGATAATACTTCTTCGCCCATCTCCTGCTTTTCCTGCTCTTTCTTAGCACGGCGAGCATCAGCCTCTGCTGCTTCCTCTTCGCTAAGGATATGGATCTTAGAGGAATTTAACTCATCGATCGCAACGGATAATGGTTTTGGACAATCCGGATGGCTCAAAGGCTCTACGCCATCGATCAGCTGACGCGCTCTCTTGGATGTTGCCAAAACGATAGAATAACGGCTATTTACAACCGGAGCCTCACCGGACTCAACCTCGCTGTTTACTAATTGCATTAAATCTGTGTAAGATGGATGTAACATAACATAATCCCCTTTCTCTCTTCTTAATTCTATAACTGAAATCTTCTATATCAGAAGATTTACATGCTTACTACCTAATCGGCAAGTCCAAATCCCTGCCGCATTTTCGCGATCTGCTCCTGCTGATACTCTCGGGATAAATGCACCGACTGTATCAAATGATGTACCTGCTGTACACAGGTATCCAGATCATCATTAACGACTATGTAATCATACTTATCCATATAATCACACTCTTCTGCCGCTCTTGCCAGACGCTGTTCGATCACTTCCCTCGTCTCAGTCCCTCTGCCTTCCAAACGCTGGCGGAGTGTCTCTGCATCCGGCGGTGTGATGAACACCAGCTGCACTTCCGGAAAACGCTCCTTGATCTGCAGCGCCCCCTGCATCTCTATTTCCAAGATCACATCAATTCCCTGTGCGATCTTATCCATAACATAATCTTTTGGCGTTCCATAATAATTGTCTACATACTTGGCGTATTCAATC
>JALEPA010000024.1 GCA_022766515.1 Lachnospiraceae bacterium
TTCATAGCATGAGCCTCCGGTTTGTAATTGTTTTTCGACAACTCAATTATACCAAAACCTTTGGTTTCATGCTATTTTTATGCCAGTTATTATTGAATTTTCAAGGTACATAGGCACATTTTAATGTGCGAAGTTTGAGTAATTTATATATACGCATCCGCAATTGTTCAAATTCTAATTGTTTCACCAACTCCAAACGTGATCTGTCAATTACACTCATTAATTTCAAAATGGGTATGGTTTCCCCTGCCAACAACTCATTCACTGTAATACCCAGTATCTGACACAACGGTTCCATATATACCACTTCGGGGAGTCCATTCCCACACTCCCACTTAGAAACTGTCTTTTCGCTGATTTCTAATTTTCTGGCAATATCTTTTTGCAACAAACCATGTTCTTTCCTACACTTTGCTATAAATTTACCTATTTTAATTTGATCCATTTTGTCCTCTCCCTCCATATTGTCGTGCGAAGTTCCCTTTTGACACCTACATTATCCAATTTAACAATACAAATTGGAACCTACGCTCCGTAGGATAAGTGGCAATATGTACACAACCGTAATATTTTATCATGACAAAATCTATCAGTTTTTCGCTAATCTTATTATCCGTTTCTTCCGCTGTTAAATGGCAGTCACACAATACAGCCACCATATTCTTCACCTCCAGAACTTCTGATTTTTGATCTCATAGTAATTTTGCTATCGATCATACTGATTTTTGCATACGCCTTCTTTCTGGTCTATAGCCGAATCAACACAATTTTTCAGCCTTGCAACTGAATTATTAAATTAGTAATCTGTCAGTCTACACTTCAAAAGGAGTCCACTCAATTTTGTTATACTGCATTACATCGTCAGCTTTTTTCATCCCCAATTTTTCATAAAAAGGAATCGCATTGTCGTTAGCAATCAGATATACCGCTATATCCTTTTCTCCCCCAGCTCTCTCATGTGCCAGTTTCATTAATTGTCTGCCAATTCCCTGCCCCTCATAATCTCTGTCGACACCTAAATCCGTCACATACAGCCAGTATGCGTAATCCGTCAATCCAAATAAAACTCCAACTATCATGCCTTCTTCATTCCGAGCCACAAAGCTTAATGACACAGTAGTCACCAGTTTAGCTATTCTTTCATCAAATCGCTCCTTGGGATACTGAGAGCCTAAATCGGTTCTTTTTAAGAACTCAATATATTCTTTTGATGAAATTCGTTCTTCTATCACTTTTATTTTTTCGTTCATAATGCACCTCACATAATATTAATATTCCTTATCTCTACGCCCATTTTCCTCAGTACCCTTCTTTTACCACACCATTTAGACAACCCCAAAGCGGATCACACAAGGTTCCTTTCCATGACTATCCGATGGCGAAGAAACAATCTCGAGTGTTTTCAACTCAACCCCAAGCATAATCTGATAATGATGTAAAAAATGTCCCGCACAGCAAGATAGTAATTCCACCTGTCTATTTTATTAATTTTAACACATCACCTATCCTCTAGTCTATATTGTCAAATTTCATAACATTCCTTAGCCTTAGAACCCCCATATTTCCTAGTTACCCCTCCTCCACTGAGTTTTCCCCTGTCTCTGCTCCGCTTCGGTACTGTCAAATACACGGACAAAAAACTTCTTGTATTTCCTTTGCTCCCATGCTACAATCTCTTCAAAGCATTTTTCTATATCCTTTTTGGTGTTTAGGGTACTCCCTATTGACACATTTTGTATGACACCATCTTATTTTCAGATAATTCAGGAACATCAATGCTTTTATTTCCAACATAACAAAAGCAGGCGGTTCCTCGAATGACCTCCTGCCATATTGAATCAAAGGAGGACACTGGATGAAGCGGTACAGCTTGCAGTGGATGATTGCATTGCAAGGGGAATACCGAAAGATTTTTTGTTAGCAAATAAAGCGGAGGTAATCAAGATGAGCATATATGAATATGACGAAGAATTACATAAGCAGACTCTGCATGACGAGGGATATGAAGACGGATTCAAAGACGGCTTTGATGATGGATTTAGCAGTGGAGAATCTGTGAATCTGATCAAAATGATCTGTCGTAAACTCCAAAAGAGAAAAACACCCGAAACCATTGCTGACGAATTGGAGGAAGATTTAGACACAGTCAAAAAAATCTGTGATACTGCCAAAACATTTGCACCGAAATATGATGCAAAGGAAATCCTAAAACATCTGTAGGGATTTTCGTAACTATCAATCAAATCTTATGTCAGTTTTTTGAGTTTACATAAAACTTGAAACGGTCTCAAAGATTCCCTTTTTTGCAAATATATCTTATAGATTATACAGCCTGAAACACGAATTCCAGCGTTTCAGGCTGTATTTATCTTTTACCACACCATTTAGACAATCCCAAAGCGGATCACACAAGCTTCCTTTCCATGACTATCCAATGGCGAAGAAACAATCTCGAGTGTTTTCAACTCAATCCCAAGCATAATCTGAATGCATTATGCTCATACAAAGTATGAACTGCTTCCATATCACAGTTTTCGCATAGAATATCCGTTGCTCTCTTAAAATATAAAGCTTTCTTCTTTTTCGGACTACTGCTAACCAAATCCTCAAACCCCTGGTTAATTCGATCCGTTATTTCCTGCGGAAAATCAAGTTGTGCTAATGTTTCTCTAAATTTCTCCGGACAAGGCATTCTGTAACCTCTCTTCTGGTCTATAGTCTATTAACCACCAAATAGGAATAATGTAAACCGTTACTTTTTTGCTTTGGATAACGATTTTGCAATTTCATAGGCTCTCGCTGAAAATATTTCTTCCTTTTGGCTGCGCAGAATCCTTGCAAACTCTATGCCATTCTGTCCCGGCATCAGAACGTCGATAAGCAATTTATGATGATTATTTATCTTTCTGTTCAAATGTCCGGCGAAGTTGAGTTGGGCTCATACGATATATTTTGCGAAAGGATCGGGAAAAATTATGTGCATCTGAAAATCCGCATAATAAGGATATTTCAGATATAGAACGTCTTGTATTCAGAAGCAAATTTTTCCCTTTTTCCATATTTTTTTGCATCAGATAATGTTTCAAATGTTCATGATTTTCCTGATAAAACAACGCAGACAAATATTTTTCATGGTATCCAAAACTTTTCGCTAACGTCTTAATCTTGACATTGGAATCCTGATTGTATTTTAAATAATCATCAATCTTATCCTTGAGCAAACGACGTGTAACGGATCCAGGAGTATTTTCGTATGCTAATTCTTGCAATAAAGCATGTAATAATTCCTGTGATACGTTGTTGTGATTTTGAAATTCACTTTGTAGCATTGTATTAAGAATAGAATGAATGATGTCCCAATTTTTAACACTCCCATTTGCCGGACAGGTGAGTGGTTGTTCGCAAGTAAAATGTATCCAGTGAAACCCACAGGCAGATGGCTTTGTACCATGTTGATGTTTTGTTGGAGACATAATCAGGTATTGATTTTTTGACACACAATATTCTTTACTTTCATCTCCAATGTATAAACATCCAGAATCAACAATAATCAATTCATACTCTCCCAGTTCCCTTGAAATATGTATCCATTCTTCCGAATCTGTATGGAATTTTCCTATCCATAAAAATCGCATCACTACTCCCCCCCTTACATAATGTTATTTTTAGTATATCAAACTACACACAATGTTCTGATGTTGTAGTGGCGATAATATCATTTATCACTACAAGAGAAAAGAGAAGTGCGAAGTTTGAGTTTATTATATTGAAAAGAGATGTTTTTGTCTATATCGTCACCAAAATAATCTTACTTTTTGACACTTACTTATCTTTTTGAGATTGTAATTGCATAGAAAGCACGTTACAGTAAGATTACCAAAAACATATTGAAAGCATATCTTCGATGCTTTCAAATCATACACGAAAGGAAGGAAACTATGATTTCAACACCACTCGAATTAAAGGATGTAATCATTTCCGGAGGTTTCTGGAAAAACAAGATGGAAGTCGTACGTACGGAAGTAATCCCTTATCAATGGAAAGCATTAAACGACACCATCGAAGAAGCTGAGCCTAGTTACTGTATGCACAATTATCAAATTGCCGGCAAAATTCTCCAAAAAGAAATTGAACGCAAAGTCAAAAAAGACTGGATTTTCCAACCCTTACCAAAAGAAAATAACAATCCCGAAAATACATTTTATGGCTTTGCCTTTCAGGATAGTGACTTTGCCAAATGGATTGAAGCAGTATCCTATTCACTGATTCAGCACCCGGACAAAAGCTTGGAAAGAATTGCAGACCAGGCGATTGATATAGTATGCGCAGCACAGCAGGAAAACGGGTATCTGGATACGTATTTTATCATTCGCAATCCGGAGGCAATTTTTACAAATCTTCGGGATTACCATGAATTGTATTGTTTTGGACACCTGACTGAGGGAGCTGTAGCCTATTATCAGGCAACCGGAAAGGACAAGTTACTGCAGACAGCGAAACGTTATGCAGACTATATCATCCAAAATATCGGACCTGAAGAAAACAAAAAGCACGGCTATCCCGGACACGAAGAAGCAGAACTTGCATTAGTGAAATTATACCAAGTAACGAAAGATATTCGCTATCTAAAACAAGCAAAATATTTTATAGATGAGCGAGGAAAAAAACCATACTATTTCGATTTGGAGCAC
>JALEPA010000185.1 GCA_022766515.1 Lachnospiraceae bacterium
GAAAATACAGGCAGGCGCTACAACAGAGGTGGAGGATGATCTCTTTATGACGATCAACAAAGCGGATCATTTGACGACGAAAGATTTGCAGGATAGGTATGGTGATGAATTCGATGCAGATGGTACGGACTGTTTGTTGGTAAATATCACAGTAGAAAACAGGGGAAAAGATGCTAGGGAATTATCATTGTTTTCTTGGTATTTAGAATCGGATAGTCATTACAATAATGGAATCAGTATGGATCTGTTTACCTTGTGCAATGAAGATACCGGAGAAAATACGATCCCGGCAAACAGCAAAGTGACTGTAAATCTGCCATATGAACTGTATTCCATTCATTTTTCTAAAACAGATTGGAAAAATATTGATAAAATTCCATTTTATCTTGTGAAGGATCGGTATCCGGTAAAACAATGCTGGTATATTCCGGTTGCGAAGAATTCGTAGAAAATGTGTTGATTTTTATTTCATTTATGCATATAATATGGTTAGAAACAGTGATGTTTCTCTTCATCTTGATGAGTCCTGTGACGGTTCTGACAGGACGGTAATATAAAAATTGACCGAGCGATGAGTCCTGTGACGGTTCCGACAGGACGGTAATATAAAAATTGACCGAATGATGAAGTATATTACGAGAGGCAGATTTGTCTCTCGTTTTCTGTTATAAAGCAACATTTTACAAAGGAGTTTTATGAATTTACCAGACAATGATTATCAGATTTTAAGATTAACAGATCAATTTTACAAAGCATATCCGAATCCTCCATATAAGGAAATTTTACAAAAAGATGGTAGGGCGTATAATTGTCTTCTATTTCAGACTCATTACAATTTTTTTATATGTATCCCGTATAGAAGTGAAATTACACATAAGTATGCATATCATTTTAGGGGGACTAATAGATCCAAGCGTCATAAGTCAGGACTGGATTATACAAAAATTGTAATAATTGCGAAAAATGAGTACATAGATAGTGCAAATGCAATCATTGACAAAGATGAGTTTAATGAAACCATGATTCACTTAGACAAAATAAAGCGTGATGCACTTATTTATGTGGAAGATTATATGAAACATGTAACAAAGCAGCAGATGTTAGATTTGCATGAATTTAGAAGGCGTTATGCATTTTCGCCACTACAGTATTTTCATAAAGAGTTAAATATTTAAATACTAAAATTTCTAAAAAAAGTGCTTGACATTAAGGACAGGGTTTGATATATTAAACAAGTCGCTTGAATGTGTATGGGATCTTAGCTCAGCTGGGAGAGCATCTGCCTTACAAGCAGAGGGTCACAGGTTCGAGCCCTGTAGGTCCCATTATAGAAGCATTTTACAAAAGTGAATGGTTCTAAGCGACATATGGCGGAAGAGCTCCGTTGGCGAGAGCACACGGTTCATACCCGTGGTGTCAGGGGTTCAAATCCCTTTTCCGCTACGAATAAGTCTTGGTACATTTTGTTCCAAGACTTTTTTTGCATTATTAGGAAACTTCTCGTTTCCTAATAATGCAAAAAACGCTCCGCGGGGATGCGCATCTCGCGGAGAAGAAGTTAGCTGTAAACAGCACCGCTCGAGCGCGAAAGAGTCGCAAGCGACTCTTTGTTCCATTATTAGGAAACTTCTCGATCCCTAATAATGCAAAAACGCTCCGAGAGGATGCGATCACTGCACAGAGGAAGATTGTTAAGGCAACCTAGCAGTGACGCGCAAAGTGGGATTAACCACTTTGATCTTTATCGTAGGAAAATGTATGCAGAAAAGAGGTTATTATGAGAGTTGGAATGGGATATGATGTACATCGGCTTGTGGAAGATCGTCCGCTGATCCTGGGCGGCGTCACGATTCCTTATGAAAAGGGATTGTTGGGACATTCTGATGCTGATGTTTTGTTACATGCAATCATGGATGCGCTTTTGGGAGCCGCTGCATTGGGAGATATTGGCAAGCACTTCCCGGACAGCGATCCACAATACAAGGGAATCTCCAGTATAAAACTGTTAGAGCATGTGGGACAGTTGTTGGAGGATTCTTGTTACATGATAGATAATATTGACGCGACGATCATTGCGCAACAGCCCAAAATGAGAGATTATATTGACACGATGCGTGAAAACATCGCGCAAGCACTTCATTTGGAGGTCGATCAGATCAATGTCAAAGCCACAACGGAAGAAGGACTCGGATTTACCGGAATTGGAGAGGGAATCTCCTCGCAGGCGATCTGCAGTATCTCTTCGTTTTATGAGCATATGTCGCAGGCACAGCCAACCGGTGGATGCCCAGGCTCCTGTGGAGGCTGCGCCCGCAGTTAAGTTCTATCTTGTTTTGTGATACTTATTATTTTGTGACGGTGACTTTACATTTGGCACTGCTTCCATCCTCTTTGACGGTTATGGTGGCGGTGCCTTTCTTTTTGGCGGTGATCACTCCTTTGGCAGACACGCTCGCAACAGCTGAATTGCTGCTGCTCCATGTTGGAGTGTTACCGGAGGAGACAGTAGCGGTCAGCGTTTTCTTTTTACCTTTTTTGATACTCAATTTGGACGCACTCAGTTTGATCGTGGGGGATTTTACTGTTACCTTACAGGTTTTTGATACACCGTCCGCCTTCACCGTGATGGTTGCAGTCCCATGTTTGACTGCTGTTACAACGCCGTTGTCGGACACAGTGGCAACGCTTTTAGCACTGGAACTCCATTGCGGTGTAGACTTATTGGAGATGGTAGCGGATAGCGTCTGTTTTTGACAACGATAGAGGGTGAGGCTGGTCTTGTTTAAGGTAATTGTCGGCTTGCGGATCGTGACCCTGCAAATGACTTCGGTCTGGTCCGCTTTGACGGTGATGATCGCGTCACCCGGTTTGATCGGTGTGATCCAGCCGTCTTCCGACACAAGGGCGACACTTTTCTTATTACAGCGAAAAACCGGAGTGCTGCCATTTGAGGTGGTGACGATCAGGTGGAATGATTGATTTTTCTCTAGAGAAACAGAAGTCTTGTTGAGGGAAACTTCAGTTTTGCGCACCTGCACTTGGCAATAAACTTCACTTTTGCCGGATTTGACCCGGATCTTACAAGTGCCTGCTTTTTTGCCGGTGATCCTGCCATAGGCGTCTACCGAGGCAATGGAGGAGCTGGTACTGCTAAAACTCGGAAAGCTTAAGTCCGATGTGACAGCCGTCAATCGGAATTCCTGACCGATATGAAGCGTGGTCTTATAACTGGACAGAATGATCCAGGGAGAGGCGGCTTTTGAATGTACAGCCGAGTAGCCGATCATGCCTGCCATACAGCAAACGATAAGAAGAAAAGGGATCAAGATTTTTACGATTTTAAATGTTCTTTTACGCATAGATACCTCCCGTCTACAGGTGATTTGGTGCAAAAAGTCATGAATGATGTGCTTTTTGCCTTTTCCTGTAAATATGAATTTTGTGATGATCTGCGAGTTGCTGATGATTTACTTAAGTCACTTTGATCCGGCTGAGAAATGATAAAGAACAATTTCGTTGAGAGATTGTATTTCTCCAAAAGACTTGTTGATAGTATAATGCGGAAAAACACATATGTCAAGGAAAATGTTTTGAAAAAATTGCACAACAGTATTATTTTATGCTATGATATACAATGTTTGTAACATACATAGTCAGACAGCAGGAAATGAAGGAGGATGACACAATGGATAAAATTAAAATGACGACCCCATTGGTAGAGATGGACGGAGATGAGATGACTCGTATTCTTTGGAAAATGATCAAAGATGAGCTTCTTCTTCCATTTATTGATCTGAAGACAGAATATTATGATTTGGGCCTGGAATATCGTAACGAGACGAATGATCAGGTGACGATTGACTCCGCAGAAGCAACGAAGAAATATGGTGTTGCAGTAAAATGCGCAACGATTACACCAAACGCAGCGCGTATGACAGAATATGATCTGAAAGAAATGTGGAAATCTCCAAATGGTACGATCCGTGCCGCTTTGGATGGTACGGTGTTCCGTGCTCCGATCCAGGTAAAAGGAATCGAGCCTTGCGTGAAAAATTGGGAGAAGCCAATTACTTTGGCAAGACATGCTTATGGAGATGTTTATAAAAATACAGAGATTAAAGTACCGGGACCAGGTAAAGCAGAGTTAGTATTTACCGGGGAAGACGGTAAGGAGATCCGCCAGACGATCATGGATTTTGACGGTCCCGGAATCATTCAGGGTATTCACAATAAGGATAAATCCATCGAGAGCTTTGCAAAGGCATGTTTCAACTATGCGTTGGACACAAAGCAGGATCTTTGGTTTGCTACGAAAGATACGATCTCAAAAATTTACGATCACAATTTCAAGGATATTTTCCAGGAAATCTATGATAAAGAGTACAAAGAGAAATTTGAAGCTGCAGGAATCGAGTATTTCTATACTTTGATCGATGATGCTGTTGCTCGCGTTATGAAAGCAAAGGGTGGATTTATCTGGGCATGCAAGAACTACGATGGAGATGTTATGAGTGACATGGTATCTTCTGCTTGTGGTTCTTTGGCAATGATGACATCTGTATTGGTATCTCCATCCGGTGTTTATGAGTACGAGGCAGCGCACGGAACGGTACAGAGACATTACTATAAGCATTTGAAAGGGGAGGAGACTTCTACAAACTCTGTAGCAACGATCTTCGCATGGACAGGTGCACTTCGCAAGAGAGGCGAGATGGACGGAATCGCAGAGCTTCAGGAGTTTGCGGATAAATTGGAAAAGGCAACTTTGCAGACGATTGAGTCCGGAAAGATGACCAAGGATCTGGCACTGATCACAAGTTTGGAAGATGTTACGGTATTGAACAGCCAGGATTTCATCAAGGCAGTGCGCGAGACTTTGGAGAAGTCTCTGTAAGAAAGCATGTCGACAGGATGGCATGAAAGGAGAACGAGACAGATGGAAGAGCGTTTGTTTGCAGGCAAGGTGGATGCTCCGGCAAAAGGATTTACGCATGGCGGCAAATTTCATTCTGACGATGTGTTTGCCACCGCATTTTTGCGGATGTTAAACCCGGATATTGAGATCCAAAGAGGATACGATGTGCCGGAGGATTTTGACGGCATCGTCTATGATATTGGAAGAGGAGCGTTTGATCATCATCAGGAAGATAAAGAGATCAGAGAAAACGGATGCCCTTATGCTGCGTTTGGTTTAATATGGCGAGAGTATGGAACGCAGTGTGTCGGGGAAGAAGAGGCGGCAAAATTTGATGAGAAATTTGTACAGCCTTTGGATGAATCGGACAACACCGGATGCAGCAATACACTTGCATCGATCATCGCAAATTTCAATCCGTCCTGGGATAGTGAGGATAGCTACGATGATTGCTTTTGGGAGGCGGTAGACTTTGCACAGGTCATTTTGGAGAAACATTTTGCGGCAGTAGCCGGAATTTGTCGTGCCAAAGCCGTTGTTCACGAAGCAATGGCAAAATCAGAGGGAGAGATTCTGGTATTGCCTTGCTATGCACCTTGGAAAGGAGAAGTGATAGACTCCGGATACAAGATGGTCGTTTATCCATCTAATCGAGGTGGGTATAGCATACAGGGCGTTCCGGTAGAACGGGGAAGTAATGAGCTGCTTTGTGAGATGCCGGAGGAATGGCGCGGTAAAGATGCGTCAGAATTACCACAGATCAGTGGCATCCCAACACTTCGCTTTTGTCATGCCAGTGGATTTTTGGCGGCTGCAGACTCCTTTGAGGGAGCGATACAGGCGGCAAAGATTGCTTTGCAGAATAAATAATAAGAACTTATGAAAAAAGGGGCAAAACCAAAACGCTGGTTTTGCCCCTTACTTAACTATAGGAAGCTGCTCTTTTTTAACTCAAACCTTCGATCGTATCGATGGCAGCATCCAACCAATCACCTTCCAGATCTTCTACTGCTCCGGCATCACTTGCCGCTGCAATAGCAGGAGTCATAGGGATTCTTGCTAAAACCGGAAGCTGGTACTGCAAAGCAACTTCGTTCGTGTGGCTCTTGCCAAAAATCTCGATAGCTTTACCACAGTCCGGACACTCAACATAGCTCATATTTTCTACAATTCCCAAGATAGGGATCTGCATCATCTGCGCCATTTTCACTGCTTTACCAACGATCATAGACACTAACTCCTGTGGAGAAGTCACAATGACGATGCCATCAACAGGGATGGACTGAAAAACCGTAAGTGGCACATCGCCTGTTCCCGGCGGCATATCGACAAACATATAGTCAACATCGGTCCAAACAACATCCTGCCAGAACTGCTTGACGGTGCCTGCAATGACAGGTCCTCTCCAGATAACAGGATCTGTACTGTCTTCCAACAAAAGATTTACGGACATGACCTGAATACCCGACTTTGTAACGACCGGATAGATCGCATGTTCATCACCCTGTGCTTTTTCTGTGATGCCATATGCTTTTGGAATGGAAGGTCCGGTAATATCTGCATCTAATACAGCCGTGTGATAGCCCTTTTTCTGAAAGGCAGCGGCAAGCATAGAAGATACCATAGACTTACCTACGCCACCTTTACCGCTGACAACACCGATCACTTTTCCAATATGGCTTTGAGCGTGTGGTTTCTCCAAAAAGCTTTTTGGATCCCTGGAAGGACAAGATTCTCCACAGCTCGAACAATCATGACTACAATTTTCACTCATAGAAATCCTCGATTCTGTACGCATTTATTTTGGTATAGCATCTGTGTGATGCGTACTTCTACACAGATTGCGTATGAAAAACAAGAAAAATTTTGTTTTCTCATATGCTCTTTTTTTGAATTCAACAAAAAGAGTATAACAGTGTCGTCGGGAAAAGTCCATCCCTCAGCCGCAGACAGGCAATACACCGACTGAAATTCCTGCTTGGCAGGATAGGAAGCAGGGTTCTAAAAGAAAGAATTTCTTCATATAGTATGAAAAATAAGGGGTGTGTGGCGAGGAAAAGAGCAAAACCGGCGTTTTGCTTTGCAAGAATTGCTCAAGCAATTCTTGGTGGCATAACACCACATTATGAGCAGTTTTCTTCTATAAAAAGTAAAAAAGGAGGAGCCTATGAAACAGTATCGCCGTATGATTTGTTATTTATACGAATATATTCGAGGGGAAAAGGGACAGAATGTTGGTTATATTCGTCTGGAGCAACGGGGAGAACAGTGTAGAGTGCAGTTGCAGATGCGCATGGGCAGAGTAAAGACATTGCCGGAAGTACAATTTTTCAAAAAACGGACAAGTGGAATGTACATATTGCCGGTGGGAAGTGTGCAGGAGCAAAAGGGGCAGTGGGTGTATCGACTGGAAGGAGAATCCGGTCATCTGCAGGGGACGGATCATTCTCTGGAAGAAATGGATGGCATGATCCTTCCGATTGATGAGAACTGTTATTATGCATCCAGCTGGAATCTGGAAACAATCCCGATGGGTGAGAGAGAACCGTTTCCGGAAGCGACCGCGAATGGTGAGGAGCAAAAGAGGAAAACAACAGAAGAGGAAATTAAGTCGCCCGAGCAGCAAATAATTTCATCTGAGGAGAACAGGCAGGAAACCGGAACAAAGAGTGGAATCAATCAGAATGATAAGAAGACGACTGTAGAACACAAATCAGAAGAATTGGATGCCGCAGGGTGGTCTGATACGGCATGTGTAGAAGAAAAGACGCCACAGATCAATGCAGATTCTCTGATGGAGATGTTT
>JALEPA010000188.1 GCA_022766515.1 Lachnospiraceae bacterium
GATGACTTTCTCATTAAAATCATTCAAAAAGAGAATGCCGATCTCACTTCTCATTTTTGCTACATCTTCAATGATCTCATAAGTCTGCGTTTCGCGAAGGCTGAAGTCATACTCTTCCTGACCGTATTTCTTGATCAGGTCGACAAATGCATTTACTGCAAACGAATAATGCTGGGTCGAAACACAAAACTGCTTTTTGCCGCTGCCTTCTCCCTTGTATTTATCCTCTAAAATTTCAGCCTGCTCAAGCACCTGTCTGGCGTAACCCAAAAAGATATCCCCCTCTTTGGAAAGGCTTATTCCCTTATTGGTCCGGTTAAAGATCACAATCTGCATCTCCCGTTCCAATTCATGGATCGCATTCGTAAGACTCGGCTGTGAAATGTATAATTTACCTGCCGCTTCCGTGATCGTCCCGGTTTCGGCAACGGTCACTACATATTTTAGTTGTTGTAAGGTCATGCTATTCCCCCTCTTCCAGCAATATTTTTTGAAATGTCTGCGCAGCTACGCTTCTCGGTCCTCTGGCATCATAGATCATCGAAACGCTGCGCTTTGGGATTTTATCTTTTAGCGGAATACAAAGGATCTCCCTATGCGCGATCGCCTCTTTCGCCATTGCCTTTGGAAGAAAAGCAAGTCCAAGCTCATGCTTTACCAATGGAAGAATCTGATCCGCTGTAGCAGTTTCGATCGACGGCTCCAAAGAAAGACCATGTTCCAAAAATAATTTCTGATAAAATTGTCTGGTTATCGTGTTTTTCTCCATACAGATCAACGGAAACTGCAATAAATCCTGCAGCGATAGCTTTTGCTCTGCAAGCGCCTGAAAGGTATTTCCGGCGATCAGGATCTCCTGAAATTCACAGAGACGGGTTGTTTTTAGTGTCTTATCCGTTACTGTCGGTGTTGTGATCACTGCAAAATCAGCTTCTCCGCTTTGTACTGCATGAATTGCCTGCGGTGTAGAATGATTATAGAGTTTTAATTGCACCTTAGGATACGCCATATGAAATTTTTTTAACTTTTCCAGCAGAAAAATATTTAGGGCGATCTCACTCGCACTGATAGAAACGCAGCCCTTTTCCAACTCGGCACTCTCAGTCAATTCCTCTTCTGCCGCTAATATCTGCATCATAGCTGCAGAAACATGCCGAAAAAGCTTTTCTCCCTCTTCGGTCAACCGTACTCCACGATTCGTCCGGATGAATAAGGTGCAGTGTATTTCCCGCTCCAGGCAATTCATCGCTCGTGTAATATTGGGCTGACTATTATGTAAAGCATGTGCCGCTTTCGTAAAATTTCGATATTTCGCTACATAATAAAATATTCTGTAGTATTCAAAATTTACATCCATAATGACCGTTCATTCCTTTCCTGTCCCCTTTATGGTATAGGCGTCAGTATATCAATGTGTTATTGCAACTATATCAATAATACTTTTTACTTATTGAAATGATTCAATTATAATCGTTTCAAAGCAAAAAAACAACATATAATGGAGATGATCTTATGGCATTAGTATTACCGAGAGAAGAGGAAGTCGAAAAGATTTTTTCAAGGATTCTTTCTTCAGATGACTGCTGTGAAAGACTTCTTGATACTTTTTACGACCATTTAGATGATGAAAACAGATATGTCGATCCGGATTCTCATCATTTTGCAGAGGTGCTTTTGAATGCATACAAAAATGGTGATGTTAGTGCGCTTTTGTTGGAGTTATGCCACCGCTCCATGTTTGATCTGCTCAAAGAAGCATATCTGATCCCAAAACGCTTTCATGGCAAAGCCGGTGAAAACCCGATTTTACTAACAGATGCAGATGGCAAACTGTTAGCGGACAAAAAGAATCTCGTATCAAAACATGAATATAAAAAATTCCAAGAAATTTACCATGCTCACGATGCAGCCCCACGCTCAAAATTATATTTGGCTGACGGCTATGATCTCGTTCGATATTACACATCCGACATGAACATCAAAGAAAAACACGAAAATAAAGAACGCGGTATTCTCCTACTGTATGCGTTACCGGATACGAAAAAGTTACATCTGTCCGAAGCGCAGGCATACGATGTCATTTGGACAACTTTTCATAAAATCCAGCAGGAAGCTTACTCTGCCATTGTTTTTTACGGTCAGGAAACCGGAAGCAGATCCGGCAAAACTTTTGATGAACTCGGCGTGCTTCTCCCAATCAAGCAATTTGAATCCAAAATGCTTCGACATATTGGCGTGATCGACGGACTCGTGCTGTCCTGTCGTGAAGAAATGATCCGAACCGCCGGAGCTGACAGTTTGGATTTATAATACCGCGATGCACAAAAACTTGCCCGTGTGAGTACAGTCTACGGTTGCAGAAAGGGATGTAAGATGATTATGAAAACAGCGATTACAGGTGCAAACATCAAGAAAAATCATATGGATATTTTATGGCATGAATATGCTGACAAGACAGATCCAACACCGATCACAGAAGCATCTCTTCCAGCCAAGGCTTCTGTTGTCGGACGCGTCGGGATTATGATGCTTTCCTGTGGAACCGGGGCATGGCGTGTTCGTAGTTCCATGAATGAACTTTCCGAGTTAATGAATATGACTTGTACGGTTGATATTGGATTAATGTCGATCAATTATACTTGTTTTGACGGGGAGCAAAGTTTTAGCCAATCGCTGTGTCTGACGAACACCAGTGTAAATACTTCACAGCTAAATCGCTTGGAAAAACTGGTGTCCGGCTTTGCCGACCAAGAGATTACGAAAAGCTGTGAAATGATCCACTCGACATTAGATGAAATTGAAAAAATACACGGATTATATTCTCCAGGTGCTTTAGCGCTTGCCGCTGCACTCGCCTGTGGATCCTTTACCTTTTTATTAGGCGGCGGAGTCATTGAAATGTTATGCGCTTTTATCGGTGCAGGTATCGGCAATTATATCCGATGCAAAATGACGAAACATCATTTGACGCTGTTTTTAGGAATCATCTCTTCTGTATCAGCAGCTTGTTTAAGCTATACCGTTCTGCTTAGATTACTGCAGTTGTTTTTTACAGTTAATGTTCAGCACGAAGCCGGATATATCTGTTCTATGTTATTTATTATCCCGGGATTCCCGTTTATCACAAGCGGTATCGACTTAGCAAAATTAGATATGCGTTCCGGAACGGAACGCCTGATGTATTCGCTGATCATTATCACTGTTGCGACCATGACAGCATGGATCTTAGCAATGGTTCTTGGATTAAAACCGATGCCATTTCTGCCACTTAAATTTGCACTGGGGCAATGGATCATATTGCGTCTGCTCGCCAGCTTTGGCGGCGTATTCGGATTCTCCATTCTCTTTAACAGCCCAATTAGGCTGGCAGCTGCGGCAGGAGTTATCGGTGCTGTATCCAACACGTTTCGATTGGAACTGATTGATCTTGCATCCTTTCCACCTGCCGTTGCTGCCTTTGCCGGTGCTTTTGTTGCAGGCATCTTCGCCTCTACGGTAAAAGGAGTTGCCGGATATCCAAGAATATCGATCCCGGTACCTTCTATCGTGATCATGGTACCGGGACTCTATTTATACAAAGGATTCTATAATCTCGGTACGATGAATTTATATTCTGCCGCTTCTTGGCTTGCCGCTGCACTTTTGATCATTCTTGCGTTACCGTTGGGGTTGATCTTCGCACGAATTATGACCGACAAAACATTTCGGTACTGCACCTGATTTGTTATCGGGCGCTTTGGCAACTGTTATTTCTTCTCATCAAACAGCATAACGCCTTGCGCTGGCTTTGCTTTTTTATGCCATCTCATTATAGTGTGCATAAATCCCATTTGCCGCTAAAAGTTCTTCGTGGGTACCCCGTTCCGCGATACCGGTATCTGCCACCACCAAAATCTCATCCGCATTTCGGATCGTCGACAGGCGATGTGCAATGGTAATAGTCGTCCTGTTTTTTGCCAGTTCTTCCAAACTATGTTGAATCCAGCGCTCACTTTCGTTATCTAAGGCACTGGTCGCCTCATCAAGAATCAAAATCGGCGGATTTTTGAGAAATACCCGCGCGATCGAGATACGCTGCTTCTGACCTCCCGACAAACGGGTTCCGCGCTCTCCCACATAACTATCGTATCCATCCGGTAAAGACATGATAAAATCATGAATATTCGCTTTCTTGGCCGCATCAATGATCTCTTCGATAGAGGCACCCGGCTTACCATAGGAAATATTATCCTTTATCGTACCACAAAACAGATACACATCCTGCTGCACAAGACCAATATTGTTGCGAAGGCTTTCTAATGACAGGCTGCGAATATCCTTGCCATCGATCCGAATACTTCCTCCGGTCACATCGTAAAATCTTGGAAGCAGTGAACAGATCGTCGTCTTTCCGCTTCCGGACGGTCCTACCAACGCTATAGATTTCCCTGCGTCAATCCGAAAGGAAACATCAGACAAGACAAGTGTATCATCATCGCTGTAATGAAAAGAAACATCTTCATACTCAACTGTCCCCTTCACATTTTCTAACGGCGTGGCATCCTCTGCGTCGACAATATCAGGTTCCGTTTCTACAACTGCTAAAAATCGCCGAAATCCCGACAAGCCTTTCTGCATCATTTCCGTCAACTCTACCAGTATTTGGATCGGACTGATAAAGATTCCAATGTACAACGCATACATTGCCAGATCCGCTGTCTCCATCTGTCCCTTGGCAATCAACCATCCACCAAACACAAGCGTAATCAGATACATAAGTCCCTGAAAGAACAAATTACCACTCATGAAGCTTCCCATACAACGATAGTTGGCATCTTTGGAGTGCAAAAAGTTCTCGTTACTGTGCCGAAACTTCTCTCGCTCAATCTCCTCATTTGCAAATGACTGCACGACCCGAATCCCTGCTAAGGTATCTTGAAGACTGGAGTTGATGTCTCCGATCTTTTGTCGGTTGTCCATAAAGGTTGCCTGCATTCTGCGGTTTTGGCTATAGGAAAATAGGATCATAAAAAACACAAGTACCAACAGCGGAATGGCAAGCCAGCGATTGATCACAAACAAAAACACAAACGAACCGATAATTTTTATTAATGATATAAATAAATTTTCCGGTCCATGATGTGCCATCTCTGAAATATCAAACAGATCCGATACTAATTTGCTCATCATCTGTCCGGAATTATTCTGATCGTAATACGAAAAAGATAATTTTTCATAATGGTCAAAAAGCTGTTGACGCATATCTCGTTCCATATTGGCACCCATCATATGTCCCTGATAACTGACATAATATTTGCACAACGCCTGAATGATGTACATGATAAGCATTGCGACACCGATTGGCAGCAATGCCTGCAAAATCGCTGATGACTTCCCTGCAAAAACTGTTTTCGTCATAGTCCGCAAGATCTGTGGATATGCCAGATCGATCAGGCTGATCATCGCTGCGCAGATCAGATCCAGAACGAACACTGCTTTGTATGGTGAATAATACGGTATAAATTTTTTTAATGTATGCATGACAAATTCTTACCTCCTAACAATACCGTTAGTATAACAAATGTGTTAAAATTTGTCATTCCCTGTTATAAATATCAATCTCATTTGATACCATACTGCATTGCCGT
>JALEPA010000208.1 GCA_022766515.1 Lachnospiraceae bacterium
GTATTTGGGATGAAATAGGAACGACCGGGCAGTACCTCTCGTACGGAACTGACGAGCAGTGAGATATGCTTGATACTGTCGATGATCGTATCATTTTCATCACAAAAAATAATGTTACTGTGTTTTCCCATCAGCTCCACATAGAGTTTCTTGGTACACAGATCGCCCATCTCGTTCAGATGTTCGAGATGAAAGCAAAGGACGCGTTCCAGTCCGATCTGTTCGATCGATAAGATCCGGCAATTATTTAAGTGCTTGCGCAGTACCATACAGAAAGTCGGTGCCTGTAAGGGGGAGTTTTTATTTTCCTCGGTAAGATATAGGAGAGGAAGACTTGGATTGACGGACATGACCAGCAGATATTTTCCACGCATGGTCGATCCGTCTTCTGAAGTTCTACTATATTTAATGGTAAGAAGCAGTTCATCTTTTTCCGGCTGGGCGATCTTGGTGATCCTGCCATCGGTCAGTTTATCCTGCAGTTCCTGTACCATATTCGCGATTACAATACCATCTAATGCCATGTTATTCCTCATTTCTTTTCTTGCATTGCTGACAGATCAAGGATACGCCGAGGCGTGTACTCTTGTCACAAAGTGACATTCTCTTTCTTGATCATGTACTGTAAAGTAGTATATTGAGAAATGCATCGGATTGCAAGAAAATGCGTGATTTTTTTGCAAAATCATCAACGAAAGATTGTTATTTTGCAGAATGTGTGCTACATTACTACATGTGTTTTGGGGAGTGAGCCCTTTTAATGGGCAATACAAAGGAAAAAAGTTAGAAAGTATGGAAGTATTATGTTACGATTTTTTTATGTGATAGCAGGCAATTTATACCGTGCCTGGATGATTCCAAAGATGGGATATTATGCGAAACATCCGGAAAAATATTCAGAAAGTTTCCGCTATGAGTATGACCGTCATGCCATTCGGCTGATGAATCATACCGGAAGAATACATACCAAGGCATATGGAGTTCAAAATCTGCCTGAGGAGGGCGGTTATGTTATGTTTGCCAATCACCAGGGAAAGTATGACGCTCTGGGGATCATGTTGACACATGACAATCCGTGCTCAGTCGTGATGGACGATGCGAGAAGTCATACACCGCTGGTCAAGCAGTTTATTGATATGGTTGACGGTAAACGATTGAAGTTAGACGATCTGCGCCAGGGTGCAAGGATCATTCGCGAGGTGACGAATGAAGTCATGCAGGGACGAAAGTTTATCATTTTTCCGTCCGGAGGCTATGGACATCGAAACGGCAACTATGTGGATCCGTTTAAGCCGGGCAGCTTTAAGAGTGCGATGAAGGCAAAGGCTCCGATCGTACCGGTCGCTTTGGTGGATTCGTGGAAAGTGTTTGATCTGTGGTCCCTCAGAAAAGTGTGGACGCAGGTGTATTACCTCAAACCGATCCGGTACGAAGAGTATAAAGGAATGAAGTCGGTAGAAGTGGCACAGATGGTCTATGACCGTATTTGTGCGGCAATTCAGGAAGCAGAGCGGGGCAATCCGGATCTGGCTGTGGAAAAGTAGCATCCACACATTCGGAAGTCACAGTGAACAGGTTAGGAAATTGCCTTCAAAAAGAATAGTCGGGAGAGAAGTCGACCCATATACAGGGGATCGACTTCTTTTATTTCACGGTCGGAAGCGATCGGGATGCTTTGGATCAGCATATCGCCCAGGTAATAATTTTCATAACCGATCACATCACCGTTTCGTACCGGAGCAGTGACAACGGTTGGAAGTTCATAGCGAATGGCAACGGTGTCGTCTGCAGACAGAGGAAGCGTCAGTTCCTTGAGCGGTTTGGAGCGTTTCAAAGGAAGAGTGGTATTCCTGCCGCCTTTGACGGTGATCGATGGTAAACGGGCGCCTGAAGGGATCTCTATGTTCGTAAAGTTTGCAAATCCATAATCCATGAGCTTGCGGGTGTCACGCCATTTATAAGATTTGTTTGGAGGCCATCCGGCAGCTAACACGCTGGAGATGAGCAGTGTATCTCCTCGTTTTGCGGCTCCGCAGAAGCAATAGCCGGCGTTTCCGGTAAATCCGGTCTTGATACCTATGGCACCGTCATAACTTGTCAAAAAGGCATCATGGTTCGTGACATGGAAAGAGCGGTGCTTGTTGCTGCTGGAAAAGCTGTGTTCTTTCGTTGTAATGATCTTGCGAAAAGTGTCGTTTTGCATGGCATAGGCAGCGATCAGGCACAATTCTTTCGGTGTTGTGTAATGCTCCTTGGCATCTAACCCATTTGGCGTGACAAAATGGGTGTTTGTCAGACCGAGTTCTTCTGCTTTTTTATTCATCATTGAGGCAAAGTCCTCGACACTTCCTCCGACATGTTCGGCAATGGCAACCGCCGTGTCGTTGTGGGATTCCAACATCAGCGAATAAAGAAGATCTTTTAATAGAAAGGACTCACCTGCAACGGCGTTAATCTGCACATCGGGCATGGAAGCGGCATGAGAAGAAAAAGTGACCGTATCATCTAACTTCGTGGATTCCAGGGTAAGGATGCAGGTCATGATCTTGGTCGTACTCGCCATCGGCATCTGAGTGTCAGCGTTTTTTTCAAACAACACCCTTCCGCTGGAAGCATCCAAAAGACAGGCACCTTTAGCGTAGAGCCCGGTGGGAGATTTTTGTGGTTTACTCGTCACCCCAAGCTGCTTGGCGGTGTAAGACTGCGCCTGTGGAGTCTCCATTGGTTTAGTATTCTGAAAAGGTGGTGTCTGGAGCACAGTTTGATCTAGTCCGTTCCACAGGCAGAAGGTGCACAAAAAAATACTGATTATATATAGGAAAATACTAATGCATTTTTGTATAATGGAATACATGGATTCGCCTCCGGCGTTCATTGCACAGATATTTGTAATCATCCTATGAAAGAGATAAAAAAATATGAGAAAAAGGTTGCCTTTTTATGTCAAAAAGGATAGAATTAAACTCGGTGTAAATTTGTTTTATCTATGACATTGACATACAGGTGAGAAATACAACCTATAAGGTACGATGTCACATAAATACCAGAATATGGAGGGCTGAAAATGAGTAACACAAATGGTTTGTCAGCAAAAGACCGCATTGCGACTTTAGTTGACGAGAACAGTTTTGTTGAAATTGGTGCCGGCGTTACTAAGAGAAGCACAGATTTCAACATGCAGGAAAAATCAGTACCCGCTGATGGTGTCATCACCGGATACGGACTGATTCAGAACAATCCGGTTTATATCTATAGCCAGGACGCATCCGCATTAAACGGAACCGTTGGTGAGATGCATGCCAGAAAGATCGCACATGTTTATGAGATGGCGATCAAGACAGGTGTACCGGTTGTAGGATTGATCGATTGTGCAGGAATGAGACTGCAGGAGTCTACAGACGCTCTGGCAGGCTTTGGTCAGATCTATCAGATGAAGGCAAAGGCATCAGGAATCATTCCACAGATCAGCGCGATTTTTGGAAATTGCGGTGGTGGTGTTGCTGTCATGGCAGCAATGAGTGATTTCACATTCATGGAGAAGGCAAATGCTAAGTTGTTTGTAAATTCTCCAAATACATTGGAAGGTAATTATGTGGACAAGCTGGACACTGCAGCAGCAGATTTCCAGAAGACAGCATCGACCGTTGACTTTGTTGTAGAGGGAGAGGAAGAATTACTTGGTTCTGTAAGAGAACTGGTATCAATCCTGCCCGGCAACAACAACGAGGCAGCTTGCTCAGAGGAGTGCATGGATGATCTCAACCGCATGGTAGATGATTTCGCAGCAGAAGTAGCGGATCCTGCACTTGCATTGGAAGATCTGGGCGACAACAACTTCTTCTTAGAGGTGAAGAGTGGTTATGCCAAAGAGATGGTAACCGGTTTCCTGTGCCTGGATGGCATGACGATCGGTGCCGTAGCAAACCGTACAAAGGAATTTGACGAGGAAGGCAAAGAGGTAGCTTCTTATGATGCAAGATTGACAACAGCCGGTCTTGAAAAGGCAACTTCTTTCGTAAGAAAATGTAATGCGTTCAACATTCCATTACTCACATTAACAAATGTTGAGGGTTATGCTACTTCCGTAGAAGAGGAAAAGACAATCGCTACCGCAGCAGCAAAACTTACTGCAGCGTTTGTAGAGGCAGATGTTGCTAAGGTGAACCTGATCACAGGAAAAGCATTTGGAAGTGCATACATAACAATGAACTCCAAACACATCGGTGCAGATGTTGTATTTGCGTTGCCGGATGCACAGGTTGGTATGATGGATGCAGCAGTAGCAGCAAAGATCATGTATGCAGACGACAAGGATGCAGATCTGGATGCTAAGGCAGCAGAATTTGCAGCACAGTCCGGTACAGAGGCAGCCGCTGCAAGAGGATATGTAGACTCAGTGATCGAGCCTGCAAGTGCAAGAAAGCAGCTTTTATATGCCTTTGAGATGCTCTATACCAAGAGTGAGTATCCTATCGGCAAGAAACATGGAACCATTTAAGTAAGGAGAGATGATATGAAGAAGAGAGCATTATTCATTCTCTGCATTCTTACTTGTGCGTTATTGGTATCAGGCTGCAGCATTAGTCTGACCAAGAAAAACAAAAACTTCAGCGAGAAAAAGCTGGAAAAAGAGACTGACAAATATCTGCAGAAATGGTTTGAGACAGATCATTCCGGTCAGGTAGAACAGTTAGAGTCAGCGATCACTTATTATGATAGCATGAAAGACAGTCTCAGCGAGGAGGAATGGAATTCCTACTTGGAAAGCAGAGCACAGGCAAAAGAGCAGATCAAAGAATACAAAGAGGCAATTTCTTACAAGAAGCAATTTGGTGATGAGATGGACAAGAAGGTAGACACTTCCTTCACATTGAGTGCAGATTCTGCAACGGTGAGCGAGACAATCCGTACAACCAAAGGTAAGAAATTCATTTATTCGGTATCTTACGACGAGAGTGGTAATAAGACCGAAGAAAAGATCGAAGAGTATCAGACACTTGGCCAGAAGATGGGCAAAGCCGGAATCAATACGATTATGAGTATGGCAATCGTATTTGCAGTATTGATTTTCATTTCTTTGATCATTAGCTGCTTCAAGTTGATCGGAGTTGCTCAGAACCGCATGGCACAGAAGAAGAGTGCACAGGTAGAAGTTGCACCTGTTCCGGTTGCAGTGGCAGATGCTGCAGGGGAAAATCTGGTGGATGACCTGGAATTGGTAGCGGTAATCACAGCAGCGATCGCAGCAGCAACAGAGACAGAGAGTGCAGACGGACTGGTGGTTCGTTCTATCGTGCGCCGATAATAAACTATTGAATATGGAGGATATCAAACATGAAAAATTATACGATTACAGTGAACGGAACAGTTTATGATGTAACAGTGGAAGAGGGAGCAGGTACAGGCGCTCCTGCAGCAGCTGCTAAAGCCGCACCAAAGGCAGCTCCTAAGGCTGCACCAAAAGCAAGCGCAGGCGGAGCGGGTGCTGTAAAGGTAAATGCACCAATGCCGGGTAAGATTCTTTCTGTAAAGGCAAGTGCCGGACAGGCAGTGAAAAAGGGTGAGGTACTTATGATCCTCGAAGCAATGAAGATGGAGAATGAAGTAGTTGCACCACAGGATGGAACAGTTGCAAGCATTGATGTTGCAGCAGGTGATTCCGTAGAAGCAGGAGCAGTTCTGGCAACCATGAATTAGGAGGGACTAAACAGTGGATTATGTAGTTGATACGCTGGGAAATTTGGCCGGACAGACAGCGTTTGGAAGTCTGACGCTTGGCAATTATCTGATGATATTGGTCGGCTGTATTTTTCTCTATTTAGCGATTAATAAAGAATACGAGCCATTACTGTTGGTACCTATCGCATTTGGCATGATCCTGGTAAACATTTATCCGGACATCATGGCAAATCCTGAGGATACATCCAACGGTGTTGGTGGATTGTTACATTATTTTTACATTTTGGATGAGTGGAGTATCCTTCCTTCTCTGATCTTCCTCGGAGTAGGAGCAATGACAGACTTCGGTCCGCTGATCGCCAACCCAATGAGTTTCCTTTTGGGTGCTGCAGCGCAGTTCGGTATTTTCTCTGCTTATCTGATCGCCATTTGGTTTGGATTTTCGGACAAGGCGGCAGCAGCGATTTCCATTATCGGTGGAGCTGACGGTCCTACCTCTATCTTCCTGTGTGGTAAGTTGAATCAGACGGAATATATGGGACCGATCGCGGTAGCAGCATATTCTTATATGTCTCTGGTACCAATCATTCAGCCTCCGATCATGAAGCTGTTTACGACAGAGAAAGAAAGAAAGATCAAGATGGAGCAGCTTCGTCCGGTTTCTAAATTGGAGAAGATCTTGTTCCCAATCGTTGTTACGATCATCGTATGTCTGCTTCTTCCAACAACAGCACCATTGGTTGGTATGCTGATGCTTGGTAATTTGTTCAAGGAGTCAGGCGTTGTAAAGCAGTTGACAGAGACTGCATCCAATGCGTTGATGTACATCGTTGTTATTCTTCTGGGAACATCTGTGGGTGCTTCCACAAGTGCAGAAGCATTTTTGAAGTTGACAACACTTAAGATTGTTGCATTAGGATTGATCGCATTCGCCATTGGTACAGCATCCGGTGTACTGTTTGGTAAGCTCATGTGCTTTGTTACAAAGGGCAAGGTAAATCCTTTGATCGGTTCGGCTGGTGTATCAGCGGTACCTATGGCAGCCCGTGTATCTCAGAAGGTCGGTGCGGAAGCAGATCCGACGAACTTCCTGTTGATGCATGCGATGGGACCAAATGTAGCCGGTGTTATCGGTACGGCAGTTGCGGCTGGTGTATTTATGGCAATCTTTGGAATTGGAGCATAAATCTTGTAAGATAGGACGGCAACAGTGTCCTATCGGAATAACACAGCAAGATGATAAATAGTAGACGATAATTGATTTAGGCGCGTAAGGAGAGGCAAAAGCCCTGCGACAGGTCTTTTGTCATCCGGCGCAGAAAAGAGGAGAACTATGGCTGAGAAGAAACCATTGAAGATTACGGAGACGATTCTCCGTGATGCGCATCAGTCTCTGATTGCTACTCGAATGACAACAGAGCAGATGCTTCCAATTATTGATAAGATGGACCAGGTAGGCTACCATGCAGTAGAGTGCTGGGGTGGTGCTACATTTGATGCGTCCTTACGATTCTTAAAGGAAGATCCTTGGGAGAGACTTCGTAAATTAAGAGCGGGATTTAAGAATACAAAACTGCAGATGTTGTTTCGTGGACAGAACATCTTAGGATACAATCACTATGCAGATGATGTGGTAGAGTACTTTGTACAGAAATCCATCGCAAACGGTATTGATATTATCCGTATTTTTGACTGCTTGAACGATCTTCGTAACTTGAAGACAGCTGTCAATGCAGCAAACAAAGAGAACGGACATGCACAGGTAGCTCTTTCTTATACATTGGGTGATGCTTATACACTTGATTACTGGAAAGAGATGGCAAAACAGATCGAAGATATGGGTGCTAAATCTCTTTGTATTAAGGATATGGCTGGTCTGCTTGTCCCTGCAAAGGCAACAGAGTTGGTACAGGCTTTGAAAGAGTCTGTAGAGATCCCTATCGATCTGCATACACATTACACTTCCGGTGTAGCTTCTATGACTTACATGAAGGCAGTAGAGGCAGGATGTGATATTATTGATACAGCGATCAGTCCATTCTCTATGGGAACAAGCCAGCCTGCTACAGAAGTTATGGTTGAGGCGTTCAAGGGAACAGAGTATGATACCGGATTGGATCAGAATAAGCTGGCAGAGATCGCTGATTACTTCCGTCCAATGCGTGAGGAAGCTTTGGCTAGCGGTTTGATGAACACTAAGGTGCTGGGCGTTAATATTCAGACACTTCGTTACCAGGTACCGGGTGGTATGCTTAGTAACCTCGTATCTCAGTTGAAAGAGATGGGACAGGAAGATAAGTATGAGCAGGTATTAGAGGAAGTGCCAAGAGTTCGTAAAGACTTCGGTGAGCCTCCATTGGTAACTCCATCTTCACAGATCGTTGGTACACAGGCAGTATTGAATGTTGTATCCGGTGAGAGATATAAGATGGTAACAAAAGAGTCCAAGAAACTTCTTTCCGGTGAATTTGGTCAGACAGTTAAGCCATTTGACAAGGAAGTACAGAAGAAATGTCTTGGAGATGATGTAGAAGTCATCACATGCCGTCCTGCAGATCTGATCAAGCCACAGCTTGCAGAGATCGAGAAGGAAATGGCACAGTACAAGCAGCAGGATGAGGATGTATTGTCTTATGCATTATTCCCACAGGTTGCTACAGAATTCTTCAAGTATCGTGAGGCACAGCAGAACAAGGTGGATGCCGCTGCAGCAGATACAGAGAATAAAGCATATCCGGTATAAAATAGCGGATACGAGACAAGCTACTTACGAAAGAGGCTATGCGCAAATGCGTGCATAGCCTCTTTTTTGCTCTTTTTTTTGTAATAATTATGTGATAAAATACGAAAGAGGAAATAATTTCCAGAGAAAACTCGTAGAATTTACTTTAAATCTTATTTGAGTTGTAAGAGGAACAAATATTAGGGAGTGTGATCATGTGTGAAAGAATAGCAAGAAAATTTACCGACTGGATGATCATCGGCTTAGGAGTGAAAGAACAAAACAGGCAAATCTATCAATATGCATGGGAAGTGCTGTTACTGAATGGAACTTTAGTACTCTTTGGATTGTTGACAAGTATTGCGCTGCATCAGGGGATTGTCTTTCTGGTGTTTTTGGGTTTGTTTTCACTGCCAAGACAATATCTGGGTGGATTTCATTTGAAAAATTCTAACCATTGCTTATTGTGCTCCTGCAGTGGATATCTCATCGTTCTATTGACGCATCAGGTCCTTTACCGGCATGGTGCACTATTGGAATGGATTGTGGCGGGAGTGCTGCTTTTGTTGACATTGCCGGCAAAGCCTTTGGCAACCGGTATTCCGCAAAAGGATCATAAAAATAAAATGATTGCAAATGGGATATTGCTGGCAGATGCTTTGGTGATCATTATTATGTGGTATACGCAGTGTGAGGCGTTGTCTGCCGGACTGTTAGTCAATATCTTGGCACTATTGTTATTTTGGCTCGAGAAGACGATGCGGATCAGAAAACAGAGAGAGAATATATCAAACGAAGAGTGAGGATCAAGATCAATTCTTTGGAGAATGTTATTTAGAGAAAATAAGAATTCAAGAAAATTACACAAGGTAAAAATTGTAATGTGAGAACGGAGGAACAGATGATACATATTGTTTTATGCGATGATGATAGCAGCATGTTGAGTAAAATGGAGAACGAAGTCTCTGCTTTTAAGGGGAAACAAAGAAAAGCATTGGATGTTGTGCAATATCAGGATCCATTGCTGCTTTTGGAACATGTGAAAGAAAATGATATTGTTTGTAATATATTGATTACAGACATTGATATGCCGGAAATGAATGGAATGGAATTGGCGGAAAAAGTTAGAAAGGTCAACAAAGACATGGTCTTGATCTTTATTACCTCTCATGACGAGATGGTGTATTCGTCTATTGAGCATGGTCCGTTTCGTTTTATCCGCAAGGAATTTATGCACGAGGAGATGGAGTTGGCGCTGCCTGCTGCATGTAAGTGTGTGGAAGTGACAAGGAGCAACCGTTTTGTCTTCAAGACCAAGGAAGGCACGAGGTATATCGATACGGAAGAAATCTTGTATGTTGACATGGATAAACGGCGCAGTGTATTGCATTGCATTGAGGGAAAAGTGATCACTGCCTGGTTGACATTGAATGAGGTGACATCAAGGTTGAATGAATTGAGTACCACCTTCATTCGGATCAACAAAGGCATTATTGTCAACATACAGCATGTCAAAAGTATTGGCAAAGGGGAATTGAGTTTGGTGGATGGATCTGTGTTGCAGGTCAGCCGTCCATTAAAATCACAGGTACGCAAGGAGATTTTGTGTTTTTGGGGGCAAAATCTATAACAACACAAGGAGAAGAAAGTTATGTTAGCGGTAATAACTGATTTAATAGCAACCTGGATTGAATTCATTGCTTGTATTTTACTGAGTGATGCATTTTTGCAAAGAAAACAAAATCGGAAAAGTGCATCTTATTTTGGACTTACGGCAGTGGGGGTTGCGATTGTGGACCGATTATGCCAGCAGATCACAGTGTATTCGGAATGGAAAGTGGGAATTTTTCTCGTGATAATTACGATTTTGCAATATGGGTATTTTCGCAAGAATTTATGGAGAATCTGTTTGTTGACAGCGATTGCAATGTTAATTACAGCACTGATCGATTATTTTGTGATTTGTGCAATGTCCTTTTATATGGATATACCGGTGCAGTTTTTTGCACAGATGACGACGAGAAGAGTGGCAGCAACTGTTTTATCCAAGATGACATTAACTGGTTTGGTCGTGTTTTTGAAATGCAAGTTCAAAGCGCATCAAGTCATCTCTATGAAATATTACTGGTATTTACTAATCGTTACAGTTATGGATTTCTTTTGCGGAATGTATCTGTTTCGCGTGTTTATGGAACGAAATGCTGTATATGCGACGGAAATGGTCGTATTTGCATTACTTCTTCCGATCGAGATATTGGTCATGTGGACGATCCTGTCGTTTTCGGAGAGTGCAGAGAGAGATAAACAGGTGCATGACTTAGAACTGCATAATATGATGTTGAAACAGATGCAGGAAAAGGAAAAGAGCAATCTGGAGTTGTGGAGCAGACAGATTCACGACTATAAAAATCATCTTCTGTATATGCAGGAGCTTCTCCGAGAAAAACAGTATGACCGCTTACAGGCATATATGGAAGAGGAGACCGGGATCATATGGCAGGCGGCACCGGTTGTCGCTACCGGCTATATTGGTATTGACAGTATCGTCAATGCAAAAATTTGGTATGCTATGAGCAAAAAGATTCATTTGACGACAAATATTCATCTGCCGGATGATCTGGTGCTGGATGATCAGATATTGGCAAACATTCTGGGCAACTTATTGGACAATGCGATCGATGCGGAAGAGCATGAATTGACTGCTGTGGTAGAGTTGCAGATAGGTTGTAATGAACAATATGTATTTATTAGGATCATCAATCCGGTCAGTCAGCCGACGGAGTTTGAGCATGAAAAGGTAGAGGAAGAAGATTACTATCATGGCATCGGTCTAAAGAGTGTACAAAAAAGTGTTGATGCAGCCAAGGGAGAGTTTTATATCCGCCATGAACAGGGGCAGGTAAAAGCATTGGTTGTTCTTCCTAAGATAACAAAGTGACAGATTATGCAAAAAAAACGACAGATTACGCAATCCGCCGAACAACTGTTTCTTCTGTGCTATAATTTGCCTTGTAACTGGCAACATCTCTTTGAGAAGGAGGTAACAGACATGAAGAAACAGATGTTAGGACAGAAATTAGCAGAGGCACTTGAGAAGGTGGCAGTAAAACAGGCAGATAATGCATCATTGATTGCATTGCATGAGCCTGAGATGCCAAAGGCAGTTCTTGAGCAGTTGAAAGCTTCATATGACAGCACAAAGAGATAAATATAATCTGTGACTTAACAAGGTGACAGATTATGCGCAAAATTCGACAGATTATGCAATTTTTCGTTTTTGTCGAAATAATTTGCTATACTAAGGATAGTTACTGATGAGCTCAGTAACTTGTAATATAAAAAACTTTTTTTCTCAAACGGTATATTCTTACCTAGGAAAAGTATATTGTGCAAGTGAGTTTAGATTAAAAAAGCAAGATAGACACCTTGCTTATAGTCGATGCTTTACATACAAAAGATTTGACATAAGCAAGGGTAGGAGTTCTAAAAAATGAAAAAATTCTAACGGGAGCAAGGCGAGAGAGCCTTGCTCCTATCTTGTTTTATAGGAAACTTTAGGAACTGCTACTCCCCCCTGTATTGACAAACGAAAAAGGCTATGTGATACTAATGGGCATTGGAGTATGAGGCAGGATGGCAGCCAATGGGATGCAGGAAAGGGATGGCATAGAGATGAATGAGATAGAAGAGCGTTTGGAACTATCCATGCTGTATGATTTTTATGGGGCACTGCTCAAAGAAAATCAGCAACGCATGTTTGAAGCGAGCATTTTGGATGATTTTGGATATGCGGAGATCGCAGAGCAGGAGGGAATTTCCAGACAGGGGGTATATGATGCGATCAAGAGGGCTTCCAGACAATTACATGAGTATGAGAATAAATTAGGACTGGTCAAACGATTTAATAAACAGAAAGAACAGACGAGACAGTTGCAGAGGGAATTGCAGGCGATGGGGATATCCGGTGAGGAGCAAAAATGGAAAAAAGTGTTTGCTTTGCTGGAAGAAATCGTGACGGAATAAATTTTTTGCACTTTGTCAAGAAAAATGCTTGACAAGTATACATCCCTTTTGTATACTAGCAATTGTGTTTGGAATGTAGGAGGTTGTTTATGGCATTCGATTTAACTGAAAAATTACAAAATGTTTTTAAGAACCTTCGGAGCAAAGGACGACTGACGGAAGACGATGTCAAGGCAGCGCTGAAGGAAGTAAAGATGGCACTGCTGGAGGCAGATGTTAATTTCAAGGTCGTTAAGAACTTTGTGAAAACTGTACAAGAGCGAGCAGTCGGTCAGGATGTACTGAATAGTCTGACGCCCGGACAAATGGTAGTCAAGCTTGTAAATGAAGAGCTGGTATCATTGATGGGTGGCGAGACAACAGAGATTGCCTTGAAGCCATCCAATGAGATCACCGTGATCTTAATGTGTGGATTACAGGGTGCCGGTAAAACGACTACAACGGCAAAGATTGCCGGAAAGCTCAAAAAGAAAGGCCGCAAACCATTATTGGTTGCATGCGATGTGTACCGTCCGGCTGCGATCGAGCAGTTGCAGATCAACGGAGAGAAGCAAGAGGTGGAAGTGTTCGCGATGGGCACCAACCACAAACCGGTTGATATTGCCAAGGCAGCACTTGAACATGCAACAAAGAACGGCAACAATGTGGTGATCTTAGATACCGCCGGACGACTTCATGTAGATGAAGATATGATGGAGGAATTACAGGAGATCAGCACGAACATTACCGTAGATCAGAAGTTATTGATCGTTGATGCCATGACGGGTCAGGATGCGGTAAATGTTGCTTCCACATTCAACGACAAGATTGGAATTGACGGTGTGATCCTCACCAAGTTAGATGGTGACACACGAGGTGGTGCGGCGTTATCGATCAAAGCGGTAACAGGATGTCCGATCCTATATGTCGGTATGGGCGAAAAGCTTTCGGATCTGGAGCAGTTTCATCCGGATCGAATGGCATCTCGTATCTTAGGAATGGGCGATGTGCTGACACTGATCGAGAAGGCAGAAGCAGAGATCGATGAAGACAAAGCGAAGGAGATGGAGAAAAAGTTCCGCAAGGCGGAATTTGATTTCAATGATTTCCTGGATCAGTTAGGGCAGATGAAGAAGATGGGAGGCATACAGAGCATTTTGAGTATGCTGCCGGGAATGGGTCTTCCTGCGGACTTAAACATTGACGATGATGTGTTTAAGGGAACTGAAGCGATTATTTATTCCATGACACCGGAGGAACGCGGTAACCCTGCAATCATCAATCCATCCCGCAAACGACGCATTGCGAAAGGAGCGGGTGTAGATATTTCGGAAGTCAATAAGCTTATGAAGCAGTTTGAGCAGTCTAAGAAGATGATGAAGCAGATGTCCGGCATGATGGGCGGAAAGGGCAAACGACGCAGAGGCGGCATGCCAAAGTTTCCGTTTGGATTTTAAGAAAATATGATTTCAGGTTTGCATATATGCAGATTTGATATAGAGGATGAAAGATTAAGGAGGTGAAAAGACATGGCAGTAAAGATCAGATTGAGAAGAATGGGTAAGAAGAAAGCACCTTTCTATAGAGTAGTTGTAGCTGATTCTCGTTCTCCAAGAGATGGTAGATTCATCGAGGAGATTGGTACTTATGATCCTAATCAGGACCCTAGTGTATTCAAGTTTGATGAGGAAGCAGCTAAGAAGTGGTTAGCAAATGGTGCAAAGCCAACTGAGACAGTAGGCAAGCTTTTGAAGCAGGCTGGAATCACAGAGTAATTCTTGTACACGGGGAGGTTTCAGGTATGAAAGAATTAGTAGAAGTTCTTGCACAGTCCCTTGTTGACCACCCGGAAGAGGTCACTGTTACAGAGACTGAAAAAGATAACGAGATCATTTTGGAGTTGAATGTGGCTTCAGATGATATGGGAAAAGTCATTGGAAAGCAGGGAAGGATCGCTAAAGCGATTCGTGCGGTTGTGAAAGCAGCGGCTTCCAAGACAGACAAGAAAGTTATCGTAGAAATTGGCCAGTAATGGCAGGAAGCGCCTGTAGCGTATGCTATGGGCGTTGTTTGTTTTTGGATAGGAATTGTTAAAGCAATAGAAATGAGGAATACAATGGAAGATATGTTTCGCGTGGGTGTCATCGCCAATACACATGGAGTCAGGGGCGAGGTGAAAGTATTTCCCACAACGGATGATCCTTTACGATATAAAAAATTAAAAGAGGTATTGTTAGATACGAAAGAGGGGTATCGCAAGCTGGAGATCGCCAGTACGCGTTTTTTTAAGAACTTGGTGATCGTGAAGTTTAAGGGGATTGATAACATCAATGATATTGAGAAATATAAAGGGCATGATCTGTATGTCACAAGAGAAAATGCAGTGCCTTTGGAAGAGGGAGAATATTATCTTGCTGATATCATTGATGCCACTGTAGTGACTGAGGAAGGGGAAACATTCGGTCGCTTGAAGGATGTGTTAGAGACGGGGGCAAATCTCGTGTTTGTTGTTGACCATGAGGGGAAAGAAGTGCTTCTTCCCGTCATTCCGGACTGTGTGAAGGAAGTAAATGCAACAGACGGCATCGTAACGGTTCACATCATGGAAGGGCTGCTGTAACAGGCAGAGATTAGAGAAAGGCAGGACATTACTTATGAATTTTCATGTAATGACATTATTTCCGGAGATGATCACCAATGCGATGGGAGAGAGTATTACCGGGCGTGCGATCAAGGCAGGTACGATCACGGTGGATGCAGTCAACATCAGAGATTATGCGCAAAATAAACACAACCGGGTAGATGATTATCCCTATGGTGGTGGTGCGGGGATGGTCATGCAGGCAGAGCCGGTGTATCGTTGCTATGAGGATATTTTGCACAACAAGATCAAGAAACCGGGGACGAGAGTGATCTATTTGTCTCCGCAGGGCAAAGTGTTTCATCAGGACATGGCAAAGGAATTGGCAAAGGAAGAGGATCTGATCTTTTTGTGTGGGCACTATGAGGGGATCGATGAGCGTGTTCTGGAAAAGATCGTGACGGATTATGTATCTATCGGAGATTATGTGTTGACCGGGGGAGAACTTCCGGCATTGGTCATGATGGATACGATTTCGCGATTGGTACCGGGTGTGTTGAACAATGAGACATCCGCCGAGACGGAATCTTTTTCGGACTCTCTGTTAGAGTATCCGCAGTATACAAGACCTGCGGTGTGGCAGGGAGAGGAAGTTCCTCCGGTCTTACTTTCCGGACATCATAAAAATCTGGAAAAATGGTATCGTACGCAGTCAGTCATTCGGACCGCAAAGAGACGGCCGGATCTGTTGGAACATGCGGTCTTGACAGAGGAAGAGTGGGAACTTGTGCATCGTGTGCAGCAGGAAGAGGCAGCAGAGGATTGTGCGGATAGCGAAAAGAAGGAATCATAACATAACGCAGAGACAGAAACCGAGGAGATGGCGGCATGAAATTATTTGGAAATGGATTTCAACCGATAAGGACAGATAATAAAGCGGGCAACGGGGTACAGAATGGCCGCTTGTTTACTACGATCGCATTATTTGCTGTAATCTGTATGGCAGTTTATATGATCGGACATGGTGGAACGATGAGAAACCAGCCATTGGAAATACAGGGATTTGCCTTTGATACGACCTATAAGATCTCCCTGTATCAGGGGGGCGATAAAGATTTATTGCAGGACTGTGTGTCGTTGTGCAGTGATTATGAAAATACGATCAGCCGCACAGTGGAAACAAGCGAGGTGGCACAGATCAATGCATTGTCAGCCAAATATGAAGAATTGTTGACGGATGAACAACTGCAAAAGATCCAAAACAAGGAGGCACAGGCGTTGGGAAAAGGGGAATGTGCTGCGCTGGAGCAAAAGTTGAAGACGGAATTGCCGGAGGCTTTTGAGACGCGAGGCTGTCAGATCGGACAGTCGGGGGCTATCTCGTTCACCATTTCAGAGACGCTGCAGGACTTGATGAGGGCGTCACAGAAGTATCAGGAGATCTCTGGGGGAAAGTTTGATATGGCGATCGAACCGGTCAGCAGTCTTTGGAGTTTTGACAGTGCGAATCCGACAGCACCAAAGGAGGAAACAATCCAAGATAAACTACTTTATGTGCAAAACGCGGACATCATTCTGGAAGATCAGACAGCAACTTTTGGCATGCCGGGAGCCGGCGTGGAATTTGGCGGTATCGCAAAGGGATATATTGCGGATCAGATCAAGCAAAAGCTGGTGAAGGCAGGGGTTACCTCAGCCGTGATCGATCTGGGAGGAAATATTCTTTGTATTGGTAGTAAAAAAGGAAAGAGTAAATTTCACATCGGTATCCAACAGCCGTTTGCAGATCGTAACGAGGTCATTGCTACGGTAGATGTGGAAGATGTATCAGTCGTATCCTCCGGAATCTATGAACGCTGTTTTGAGGAGGATGGCAAATTTTATCATCATATTTTAGACCCGGATACCGGATATCCGGTCGACAACGATCTCATGGCGGTGACGATCATTTCTAAAAAGTCGGTGGATGGCGATGGCTTGTCAACGACTTGTTTTGCACTGGGTCTGGAAAAGGGAATGGAATTGATCAATGGTATGGATGATGTGACAGCTGTGTTTGTCACGAAAGATGAAAAATTACATTACGCAAAAGGATTTAAGAGCTATTTATCGAAGTGATCAAAGATTTGTATCAGGTTTCGGCATATTTTAGCGGTGCTGTTCATACATTGAGGTAGAGCATATACAATTCGTTTTACCGAAATGGAGGGAACAGGGTCTTATGAGTGAATTTCAAGTATATAAGGATTTGGCTGAGCGTACGGGAGGGGAGTTCTACCTGGGCGTATGTGGTCCGGTACGAACCGGTAAATCTACTTTTATCAAGCGATTTATGGAATTATTGATCTTGCCGGGGATGGACGAGGAACACGACAGACAGAGGGCGGTCGATGAGCTTCCACAGTCAGCTGCGGGTAAAACGATCATGACAACGGAGCCCAAATTTATCCCGAAGGAAGCGGTCGGGGTAAAACTGTTTGGCGAAAATGAAGTAAAGGTGCGCCTGATCGACTGTGTCGGATACATAGTCAAAGGGGCAGAGGGACTGTTTGAGGGCGAGCAGGAGCGTATGGTCATGACGCCTTGGTCTGAGGAGCCAATGCCGTTTACACAGGCGGCAGAGTACGGAACGCGAAAGGTGATCCATGATCATTCCACGATCGGAATCGTTGTCACTACGGATGGTTCGTTTGGTGATCTGACCAGAGAAGCATATCGGGAGCCGGAAGAGCGCACGATTCAGGAATTGACAGCGATCGGCAAACCGTTTGTCGTGTTAGTCAATTCGTCCAAACCATACAGCAATGAGGCGAAGTCATTGGTGGAGGAGATCCAGTCCAAATATCATGCCGTTGCGATGGCGGTAAACTGTAATCAACTGCGAAGTGAGGATGTATTGTCGATCTTGGAGAAGATCTTATCGTCTTTTCCTATCCATCAGATCGCTTTTCATCTGCCAAAATGGGTGGAAATGTTACCAGGCACGCATTGGCTCAAACAGGAATTGATCGAAAAAGTCTGGGAAGTCTTAAATAAAGTCAGTCGTATCTGTGATGTTACCAGTGAAAACTTTTTGACGGCAAGTGAGGTCATTCGCGGATTCCAGATCCAAAAGATCGGAATGGAAGACGGTACGGTTGAGATCGAAACGAGATTTGATGACGGCAGGTACTATCAGATCCTGAGTGAACTTGTCGGTACGCAGATTGATGGAGAATATCAGTTAATCAAGTTGTTGAAGGAGTATACAGCCGGACACGAGGAGATCATGAAAATACAACAGGCGTGGGAAGAAGTTCATCGAAAGGGATATGGCGTTGTAACACCCGGTGTGGAGGAGATTACGATCGAACAGCCGGAGTTGATCCGTCACGGAAGTAAATTTGGAGTGAAACTGCGGGCTACCAGTCCGATGGTTCATTTGATCCAGGCAAATATCGAGACAGAGATCGCTCCGATCGTGGGAACGGAGCAGCAGGCGCAGGATCTTATCACTTATATTGCCGAGCAGGCGAAAGAAGAGGACGGCAACGGTATCTGGGATACGAATATTTTTGGTAAGACCGTGCGACAGCTTGTCGAAGAGGGAATGAGAGTCAAAGTCGATCGACTGGGAGATGAGAGCCAGGCAAAATTGCAGGAAACCATTCAAAAAGTGGTCAATGATGGAAATGGGGGGCTGGTCTGCATCATTATCTAAATTTTGTTGTCTCTGATGAACACATGCCTGAAGGATGATATTGGATGTCCCGTTTTAGCAAGGGTTCATCAATTTTGAGTCGGGACGCTTTCGCTACGATGCACTGCGTCGCGTTACATAATGTCTCTGAAAAACGAGACATAAGTAACGACGAGTGCATAAGTCCCTTTCCAAAATTATGATGCCCTTGCTTACGGGACTTTAAGTTTTTCGTCAGGCATGTAAATTCGATGTTAGAGCAAACAAGAGCAATTCCTGATAATACATTGCTACAGCTACGAGCAATTTTCTAATCCTAATAAGTAATATGTGGTCTGATATTGTACTTCTAGGTGTGGGAAGGTTAGATACATAAATGTCTGTTATACGGTGTTTTTTGCTACGGATTGCTCTGTTTGGGGTAGAAATTTGACAAAATATTAACAAGTTGTTATACTTCTTGTAACATTGTAACAAGTTTGTAACAAATTGTGTTTCTGCTCCGGCGGGAACCTATAGGATAAAAGAAGATTACGATCGGTTGTTTTGATCGTGAAGGAAAGGTAAGAATGATGGACAAGAATAAGTGGTTGGCAGTTGCCGGTTTGACGATCGCGTCTTTAGGCGTAGTATGTTTAGGACATATGGTATCTGCAGATAATAGCATGTCGACAGGCAATGAGAAGCCTTTAGCAGGATTAAGTGTTTCTTTTGAAAAATACTGCAATGATGTATTGGTGCAGATGACAGGCGAAAATGCAGTTGAGCAGATCGCAAAGGTTCCTGAGATCGGAACAGCAACAGAGACACCGGTACAGACGGATGAAGCTGCGCAGGCAGAAACAACAGCGGCACAGACCGATACGGCAGCGCAGACAAGCACAACGACTTTGACAAATGACGCAGTAGCTACTCCGGCAGCAACGAAAGCTCCGGAGAAAAAGGTGAAGCTGAATCTGGTATATGATCGTCTTGGTGTGGTTCAGGTCAAAAATTATGTGAATGTCCGCAAGAAACCAAGTGAGAATTCCAAGATTGTTGGAAAGATGACCAACAATTCCGGTTGTAATGTTTATAAGATCAAGAAAGGCTGGGCAAAGATTGTATCCGGCGGTGTTCGCGGCTGGGTAAAGGCTGAATATTTGATCACGGATAAGAAGGCAGAGGAAAAGGCACAGAAGGTTGCTACTTTGCGAGCTACAGTTAGTACAGAGACTTTGAATGTGCGTTACCTGCCATCTACAGATGCGAATGTCTATGACCAGATTTCCGCAGATGAGGATTATAAGATTGCCAGAGAGAAACTGACAAAAGGCTGGTTAGATGAGTATATTAAGAAAAATGTAAAGAAGTCACAGCTTAAGGGCATTGATAAGCAGGCGATGTACGATGATCTGGACAATTGGGTATTGATCTCCATTGATAATGACCGTGCATTTGTGTCAAAAGATTTTATCAAATTGACATACAACCTTAATCGTGCCGTATCCATTAAGGAAAGCAGCTCCAAAAAGAAAGGCGGCAGTAGCGGTTCCTCTTCTTCTGAGAGCAGTTCCGGTGCATCTTCTGTTATTTCTTATGCAATGCAGTTTTTGGGTAATCGTTATGTATACGGTGGTACAAGCCTGACTAATGGAACAGACTGCTCCGGATTTACCATGAGAGTGTACCAGAAATTTGGAATTTCTCTTCCAAGAACTTCCGGTGCGCAGGCAGCGGCTACTTCCAAGGTAACACCGGGAAATGAACGCCCAGGTGATCTGTTCTTCTACGGAAGCGGAAGTGTCAGCCATGTGGCATTGTATATTGGCAACGGTCAGATCATACATGCCAGCAATCCAAGTGATGGTATTAAGATTTCAAGTGCTTACTATCGTAAACCGATCAAAATCGGTCGTGTCAGATAATAAGAGCAAAGTCGGTGTTTTGGCTTTATAGGATTAAGGTGTCAAAAGGTCTGAATTTCCCTGACGGGCTATTTTCTCGAATCTTTGACCACAATATCTATCAACGATGCGCCGCATCGCCTCAAGATATTGTGGCGCAAATCTTCAAAAAAATATCTCCGTCATGAAAACGGACTTTT
>JALEPA010000217.1 GCA_022766515.1 Lachnospiraceae bacterium
GGAGACAAAGGCGATCATATCTTTGATCGCTAAGATCAAGAAAGCGTCAAAGTTAAAGGGAGTGGTCAATTATCATGCTATGGGTTCGATCGCGTTTGGAAGCTGTTCACAACGGGGCAACATCAAAAAGATGACATCTGCTATGTACCGCCGTGCGGTCGCATTGACAGGATATGGTTCTTCTGCAGGATATCGTACCGGACAGCCAAGTGTAGGAAGCTTCCGGGATTATGTTATGCGTAAGAAGAAAGTACCTTCGATCACATTAGAGATCGGACTGCGTGGCTGTCCATTGCCAAGCAGCCAGTTCCCTTCTATTTGGAGAAAAAATTATCGCGTAGTATTGGAGGAAGCAAAGCTGCTTAGATAAAAATAGCATGGACGCTCCGGGTATTAAACTTCACTTTGCCACACATTTGCCTTATTCTAAAACCTTTACGAAAACAGTTGAGAAAGTAGCGGAAATTTCGTATAATTACCATAGATATTTGTTGGTAAGGAGAAGAACATTAAAAGGAGATGGCTATGAATCAGATCAAGCGAGCAGGGGCGGGTCTGTTGGTGTTAGCATTGTGTTTGTCACTTGTTACGCCACAATCAGCAGCTGCAAAGAAAAAGAAAGTAGCATTAAACAAAAAGAAGATCACTTTGACTGTTGGCAAAAAAACAACATTGAAGTTGAAGAACAACAAGAAAAAGATCAAATGGTCTTCGACCAAGAAAAAAGTAGCAACGGTGTCGAAAAAGGGCGTCGTAAAGGCGAAACGCAAAGGAACAGCTAAGATCGTGGCAAAGGTAGGCAAGAAAAAATATGTTTGCAAAGTGACTGTCAAGGCGAAGAAGGCAAGCACCGGTAAACAGCCTGCTACTACGAAGAAACCAGGCACTGGTACAAGCACGGACAAGGTGACAGGAACACCGGGCAAGAATATTGCATTGACGGGAGATGTGTTCCAGATTGGCACTTACAAGCTGGCACTGGGACTTACGACCAGTCAGGTCAACACGATCCTCGGTACACTGTCTACGGATGTGAAGAGAACGGAGAAGTCACCACAGGGATTTGATGTGATCGCTTTTCGTCCGAATGGAAAGAAGACATCTGCTTCCAGAAGTGATCAGTACAGTACCTATATTTTGGTTTATCTCAAGTCCGGTAAAGTAGTTGGAATCTGTGGCATTAGCCGCACCATGTCGTACGGAAGCCTGATCAAGGCAGGAACACCTTCCACACAGCTGGCAGCGAATACAAGTACCTGGCAGAGATTTAACTGGTACGATACCGATGACGGCAAGGCAGCAGCGTACGGAGCAGCGACCACGAACGCCAGAGTAGCTGCATTTGTTGATGTGAATGGAGACGGATCTACCTATTGTATTCAGGCGTTTAGTGCAGATTATACACCGGATGATATGACGAATCTTGCGTCAGGAAGCTTAAGTTATAGTTATCCGTCGGCAGTGCTGACCGCCATGAAGACCGAATGTGCAGAACTTATCAATGCCTATTTGGTATTCTATGGAACGCGTCCATTGATCGTGAATGATGACTTGGCAAAAACAGCGCAGGCTTATTGCGGAGAAATGCTGCAAAACAATATTACGGATGCAAGTAATGAATCCCGAGACAGTGATGTGATCAAAGCAGCTTTGAAGAAACAGGGAGTTGTACCAAGCAGATATTGGAAAGAGCGTGCCTATGTGGGTTATATGGATTCGATCGGCTTTGCGAACGCGATGATCAAATCAGTTGTTAATAATGTGTCAATGCATGACTTGCTTAGAAATGCGAATTTCAATCTTATGGGATTTGGCAGCGCGGCATATCAGGATGGATCTTATTATTATCCATATATGGTAGTGGAGTTCATTGATTTTATCAGCGCTATGTAGAGTGCGGAAATGGGGGAAGATATGAAAAAAACAAGAAAAAAAGTCTGTGCGCTTGTCATGGCGGCAGCAATGGTAGTCGGTTCTTTGACCTTACCGGGACAAGCTGATGCGAAAACAAAGGTGAAACTCAGCAAAAAGAAATTGACACTTACGGTAGGTCAAAAGAAAAAACTTAAAGTGAAGGGAACGAAGAAAAAGGTAAAATGGTCTTCGACCAAAAAGAAAGTTGCAACCGTTTCTAAAAAGGGTGTGATCAATGCCAAGAAAAAAGGAACGGCAAAGATCGTAGCAAAAATAGGCAAGAAAAAATATGTGTGCAAGGTGACAGTCAAGGCGAAGAAAGCGGTCATTCGTAACACACCAAAAGCAGTGTCGACACCGAACACGACAAAAACTCCGGTGACTTCAATGAAACCGGATTCCGGTGCAAATTCGGATGTGACACTGGCTCCGGGTACAACATCTAAGCCGGATTCCAGCACGAAACCGGCAGTGACACCGACACCGGGACAGACAACTGCACCAAGTGCATCGGACACTCCGCAGGTTACCACTGCACCAACGAGCGAACCGGATGCAACGGCAGTCCCTTCCGAGGAAGATGGAGAGAAGACACCTGGTAAGATCGAGCTTGGCTCTCTGTATAGTTGGAACAATTTCCGTGTCAATCCGGGACAGGTAACGGTGGATGCCGGAGCAAGTGTCGTTCTCAGCTATTCTGATATTTTGGATGGAACGATCTGGTACACTAATACCTATGGAAATACCATGACAATGGAGGCGTTGAAAGCTAATGAAGGAACAGCGCTTGGACAAGGCTTTTGGACGGAAAAATGCAGACCTTGGGATAGTATTCCTTTGACCGCAGGCACGACAAATACCATTTATGTACGCTTAGTGAATAACGATACCGGGGAGGTGTATTACCTCAATTCGGATAATATTGTTGTGCGCAGTGCAGAACCGGATGTGACACCGGCTCCATCCGGTGAACCAACCGCAGCGCCAACAACAGCACCAACGGCAGTTCCATCGACTTCGCCTTCCGGCACTGCAGGAAAAAATATTGACTTGCAGGGAAAGACGGCATTTCAGGCAGATACTTATCAGCTTGCTTTGGGATTGACAAAAGCTGAAGTAAACACGGTATTGGGAAGCCTGACGAACGATGTGAAACGCGAGGAGAAATCTCCGCAGGGATTTGATGTTATTGCGTATCGTGTAAACGGAAACAACACGAGTGTAGGCATGACAGCACGGTATCAGACTTATATCCTGGTATATCTGAAAAATGATGTAGTCGTAGGAATCACAGCGATCGCTCCTTCTGTTTCTTACGGAAGTGAGATCCAGTCCGGCACAGCGGCATCCACATTGGCATCAAACGGATGGTCAGCGGTAGACTGGTATGCCGATTCCAACGGAAATGCGGGTGCTTACACGAAGGAGAGCAACGGAGCGAGAATGATCGCTTATGTAGATTCCTTAGACGATAGCAAAGTATATGGTGTTCAGGTATTTAACAGCAGTTATAATCTGGACAGCATGATCAATCCAAGTCAGGTGACAGATCTGAATTATGCAGATACTTGTGATGCAATGGCAAAGGAGACAGAAGAATTGCTCAATGCTTATCTTGTATATAAGGGAGTGTCGCCAAAATACATTAATGATGAGATGAAGACAGCGGCAAAAGCATACAGCCAGGAAGTGATCGACATGGGAGTAACGGATGCAAGTAGTGCTGCTCGTGCCAGTGACAGCAGTGAGATTAAAAGCTGGCTTACGAACTATGGTGCAAAGCCAAACAGTAAATGGTCAGAGCGTATTTTCATGGCTCGCATGGATGCAGTTGGATTTGCTTGTGCAGCGATTGGAGAGCAGACGACGCGCACGCAGTTGATCGGAGGTTCTGTGACTTATAGTGTAATGGGTATCGGCTCTGCGGGAGCTTACGATGACAGCGGTATCTATTATCCAAACCTCGTGATCGAGTTAGTGGATTTTGTGAAAGATTAAAATGAAAGTGCCGTTGATACGGCAAAATTGTTCAGAAATCGAGGACGGTTATGGGAAAAGAAGTAAAAACAAATGCCATGCGTATGTTGGATAGGAGTAAGATTCCTTACACATTGAATTTATATGAATGTGAGGAATTTGTAGATGGTGTCGATGTAGCGGACAAGCTGGGACAGGATTATGAAGCTACTTTTAAGACACTTGTCACAACAGGGAAAAGCGGAGAACATTATGTTTTCGCTATCCCGGTGCATCGTGAATTGGACATGAAAAAGGCGGCAAAAGCAGTAGGAGAAAAGAGTGTGGAAATGCTCCCGGTCAAGGAGATCAACAAAGTGACCGGATATATACGCGGAGGCTGTACGCCGATCGGTATGAAAAAACAGTTTCCTACGGTAATTCACGAAAGTGCCAAAGAGCAGGCAGAAATTGCGGTGAGCGGAGGAAGACAGGGGACGCAGATCCTTTTGAAACCGGAGGATCTGGCAAAAGTGTCCCGTGCCAAATTCGCAGATATTATCAAACAATAATCGATAGGAACAATAGAAGGGGAGTCAAAAAAATGAAGGTAAGGTTGAAAAGTAAAAAGGTCAATCGTTTGATCGGTGGCATTGTGACAGCATCATTGGTGCTGGGGTTGATGTCCACTGGAACGGTTGCAGAAGCAGCCAAAAAGCCCAAGCTGAATAAAACTTCTGTAAAGCTTTATGTGGGCAAGACGGTCAAACTCAAACTAAAAAACAATAAGAAAAAGGTGGTTTGGTCGAGCAGTAACAAAAAAGTGGCAACAGTGTCCAAAAAGGGAGTTGTAAAAGCTAAGAAGGCAGGAACAGCGAAGATCCGTGCGAAAGTCGGCAAGAAGAAATACACTTGCAAAGTCAAGGTAATCAAGAAACCGACCGTGATTCGTCCAACGGCAAGACCTACGACAAAGCCGATTCCAAAACCTGTCGCTACGCCGGTGCGAACCAGTGAGCCATCCAATACACCTTGGGTGTCCGAACAGCCAAGTGACGCGCCAAGCGACATTCCAAGTAAGACACCAAGTGTGAAACCAAGTGATGCACCAAGCAATGTACCAAGTGCACAGCCTAGTGATGCACCAAGTGCACAACCAAGTGATGCACCAAGTGCACAACCAAGTGATATCCCAAGCGTACAGCCAAGCGATGAGCCAAGTGCACGACCAAGTGATATTCCAAGTGTACAGCCAAGCGATGAGCCAAGTGCACAGCCAAGTGAAGTACCAAGTACGGAACCGACACCGAGCAGTGAGCCTGCGCCAAGTCCAACGGCAACGCCTTCGCAGCCACAGCCGGGAACATCACCCAGTCCAACGGCGGCACCGACGGCAACGCCAACACCGGTGACCCCATCGGAGGAGCCAACGACAGCACCAACGATTCCGGCACCAACGGTAGCGCCAACCGCGAAGCCAACAGCAACACCGACGGCGAAGCCAACGGCAACGCCAACCGTGAAACCAACGGAAACGCCAACCGCGAAGCCAACGGCAACACCAACCGTGAAACCAACAGCGACACCGACGGCGAAACCAACAGCAACGCCGACTGCGAAGCCAACGGCAACGCCAACCGCGAAGCCAACAGCAACACCGACGGCGAAGCCAACAGCAACGCCAACCGTGAAGCCAACAGCAACACCGACGGCGAAACCAACAGCAACACCAACTGTAGCACCAACGGCAACGCCGACCGCGAAGCCAACAGCAACACCGACTGTGAAACCAACGGCAACGCCGACTATAGCACCAACGGCAACGCCGACTGCAACGCCAAGTAAACTGACAAATCCGGTGACGGTTACGCTGTCGACAAATGGTCAATCATGGAATAGCTGGGCAGATCGTTCGAGTGAAACTGCATTGACGGTATCTGCACCGGCAAGTCTGAAAGTGACTTGTACGGGAGTGTCCAATGCAACTGTATGGTGGAAAGATACTTTTGGATCAGCAAGTATTCCTGAGCAGGCATTTACCGAGTCAGGACTTTTGGCACAGTCAACGAACTGTGCGTTAAATGATAGTATTGACTTAGCGGTAGGACCTCCGCATACCATGTATTTTATCGTGAAAGATAACGATACCGGATATTATTATGTTGTAAACACACCGGTTATCAAGGTGACAGCAGCGGCAGCAACGCCTACACCGGCACCAACGGCAACGCCGACACCAACCGTGACGCCGACACCATCGCCTTCAACAGGTGGAACAGCCGGAAGCAACATTGATCTCAATGGAAAGACTGCATTTTCTGTTGATGGACACCAGCTGGCATTAGGACTTACCAAAGCCGAGGTGAAAAAGATCTTAGGAAGCCTGACGGTAGATGTTTTGCGTGAGGGCAAGTCCCCACAGGGATTTGACACGATGGTTTTCCGTGAAAATGGAAACGCAACGAAACCAGAGTATAACAACTTTATCTTGTTGTACTTTAAGAACGACATTGTAGTAGGAATTACAGCGATCAGCAGTAATATGAGTTATGGCAGTATCGTTTCCGGTGGCACATCAGCAAGCACTTTACAGGCAAATGGATGGAGTGCAGTTGAGAAATATGAGACAAAGACCGGAGAAAACTGTGCATTTTATAAGACGGTTAATAACGCCAATATTATCGCTTTGACAGATTATTACGGTGATAGTACGGTATACTGTCTGCAAACCTTCTCGACAGAGTATTCGGTTACGGATATGACGAATGTTTGGGAGACGGAGATGGATCTGGACTATAGTGCAAATGTTACGAGTGAAATGGCAACACAGTTGCGAGAAATGCTCAACACCTATATTATAGTGAAAAATTTCCGCAGTGATGTGAATTTGTATCAAGCGTATTTGCTTCCGGATGACCTGAGCGATATCGCACAGTCTTACAGTACCTATATGGCGCAGCAGCAATTTACGACCGTTGACCGTAACTTGCGCAGCAACAGCGAATATCAGAGTGCCTGCAAGGCAAAGGAATTTTCGTTTAACCGAAGTGCCGAGTATGCCTTTATGGGCAACATCGATGCTGTCGGATTCCTGAATTCTGTTATCGGTTACAAAGAGGCACGAAGCCAGGTATGCGATCTGGAGCGCGGTAGTCAGTCGGCATATGTACTGATGGGTACTGGTGTGGATGCTTACCATGATACAAGCGACAAAGGTTTTTATAATTTCAACTTGGTACTGTATCTGCTCAATGTATATGTAAAATAATTGACAGATTTTGGCACTTAGGATGTAAAAAAAAGCAAAAAAATGTATAAAACAGTTGACGAAACTCATTAAGTATGCTATTATAATACCACGAAAATGTTTAAGTGAGGGAGAAACAGTGGATCTGAAATCGGCAAAAGCAGTAAGATCGATGGAGGGGACTTGACGGACTACTTTGGAAGTGACATCGGGAGACATTTTCCGAAGAAAGCACAGACGGGAGGCAGACGAAGAATAGTGGGCTGCCACTGTCGTGCTTGTAAGTGGTGAGAAGCGTATATCGAAATAGGGTGGGGGCAGATAATAGCATAGAGAGCGTGAACAAAAAGAGACATTCCATGATGGATGTCTCTTTTGCTTTATTAGTAAACATTCATCTTCGTTTTTTCAGGAGTTGCCGAAAACAAAATAATTTCATATAATGAGTAGAGCGTCAGAAGAAAAATAATTTTGAAAGTCATCGGGCAGAAAGGGGTACGCGATGAAAAAAACAACAAAACGATTATTGGCATGTATGATGATCGCATGCATGCTGTTAGGAAGTACGGGGTGTGGAAGAAAGAAGAAACAAGCCAAGCCGCATGTGCAGTCAACGGCAGAGGTGAAAAATGGTACAGCGCAGGCTGAGGGAAAGGGAAGCGGACAGTCAGAGGTTCCTTTGATGGTAGGATGCGATTCCTTTGAAAAAAAATTCAACCCGTTTTTGGCACAGAAGACATCAGATCTTCAGGCTGTAGGAATGACACAGGTGCTGCTTTTTGACACGGATCGAACAGGGCGTATTGTGGAAAAAGGCATTGACGGCGAACTGCAAAAGTATGGGGATGAAGATTATACCTATTATGGAATTGCAGATGTCAAGAAGACATACAAACCGAAGGCTGGATATACGGTATACCGCATTACGATCCGTGACGATCTTGTTTTTAGTGATGGAGAACCGATCACGATCGATGATGTGATCTTTACTTTGTATGCATTGTGCGATCCAAGTTATCACGGCTCGTACACGATCGGACAGAGCAACATTCGCGGTCTGCTGAATTATCAGACAAACAGTACACTGGCAGAAAGCTACACAGATGCGCAGGTGGATCGTTATATCCGGAAGCATCCAAAGAAATTTACCAAGTGGAAACAAAAGCATAATGCTCACGAAGAGGGATATACACAGGCGCTTCGCAAAGAGGCGAGACGCATTATGGCGAAGAAGGCAAAGAAAAAGGGCAGCGCGGTCAACGAGATCGAGGGTATTAAGCGCCTCAATGACTATGAAATGCGTATTTATACGACCGGATATGATAAAAATTTTGTGAAAAATCTGGAAATACCGGTGTGTCCTTTGCATTATTACGGTGATACGACAAAATATCAGCCGGAGGCTGGACAGTTTGGCTTTACAAAAGGAGATCTGTCGGCTGTCAAGGCAAATAAATCCAAGCCGGTAGGTGCCGGACCATACCGCTTTATTAAATATGAAAGTGGAATTGTTTATTACATGGCAAATGAGTTGTATTATCAGGGATGTCCGAAGATTACCTATCTGTATCTCAAGGATTTGAAGACCTTGCTGGGTGGAGAGGCAGTGACGGCATCAGCGATAGCAAAAGAGATCGAGGGCGGTACATTAGATATCGCAAGCTGTTCTCTGGAAGAGGAAGATGCTGCGGTGATCGGGCAACTCAATGAGAATGACAATCTTTCCGGTAAAGTGATCGAGACAATCTTTACGGCAGACAGTAGATACAGTTCAGTAGGGATCAATCCGCAAAAAGTACGCATTGGAACGGATTCTTATAGCGTGCCGTCTGTAGCATTGCGTCAGGGAATCGCCACAGTGATCACTGCATGCCGTAGCGAAGCGATGGAACAGCGTCCATACGATTACACGCTTACAAATGGATCGGCATTGAAAGATTCCTGGTTGTCTTTGGAGCAAAAGGAAGAGTCCCACATGGCATATGCGGTGCAGCCGGACAGCGACAGCGCAATCTATAAGAGTAGTGACAGCAGTGAGGACAAGCGTAAAGAGGCAATGCAGGCAGCTTTGAAATGGTTTGAAAAAGCCGGCTATACAATAGAAGAAGACAAGGTGACTGCAGCACCAGCGGGGGCTTCCCTCAGTTTCCAGATGCAGATTTCAGGGGGAACGGATACGATCGAGTATGCGCTTGCACAGGAGGCAGCACAGGATCTGCAGCAGATCGGTATCACCATGCGAATTTTGACGGTCACGAAAGAGCAGTTGGATAAGAGAGTTTCTTCGTTACAGACAGGCAAGAATGCGGCTCTGGAACTGTGGTATCAAAGTCTTTCACTGACCGATGATCCGAAGTACGATACCAGATTTGCCTTCTTACAGGACGAGCAGTTTAAGCTGGATCTGCAAAAGATCAATAGAAAAGCAGACCCATCCAAACGGCGTGATTTCTATTATGATGCGGGATCGATCATCGAGAAACAAGCGGTGGAAGTACCGACTTATCAGGGACAGACGACTTGGCTGATGAGCAATCAGCGCATCAAGCAAAAGAAAATGACACCGGATGTCACAATGTTTTATGATTGGACAAGAGAGATCCAGAATTTGGAGATGAAAGCGGAAAATTAGTGATAAGGGAGCCTTTTTGCTCCCAACAGGGAGGAAATCTTTGTGGAATTAAAAGTTGGAGATGTCATTAAGATGAAAAAAGCGCATCCGTGCGGTACAAATGCTTGGGAACTTCGCAGAGTAGGAATGGACATACGCCTGCGATGCACCGGGTGCGGTCATCAGGTGATGCTGCCGCGCAAACAGGTGGAAAAGGCATTTCGAGGATTTTGTTGATTGTCAAAATTTTATAATTCGGCGATTTTACTAAAAATGGAATGACTTAGAACTTGAAAATTTGCTAAAAGAGGGACATGCATGTAGGCTTGCTGAAAAAATATGAGTTTGCAAAAAAAAAGGACTTGCACGCCTTTCAAAAACATGATAAGATAGTGAATTGTGATATGTTAATTTTTCCTTGTTCTTTCTCATTGGGGCATATGTTTTGAAAGACATCTGTTCTGTCAGATCACAGACGAGAGAAAAATCTGTCATGTATTCGTAAGACTGCATGCAGAGTTTTATCTTTAGGACAGAAGCCGGAGAGAGAGCCAGAGACCAAAAGGAGGTACAGACAGCTATGAACAAATATGAGTTAGCGTTAGTTGTCGATGCTAAGATCGAAGAAGATGCAAGAGTAGCAACTGTCGAGAAGGCGAAAGATTATGTAACCAGATTCGGCGGTACCATCACTGAGGTTGAAGAGTGGGGCAAGAAGAAACTTGCTTACGAAATTCAGCACATGAAAGAGGGATACTACTACTTCATTAAATTTGATGGAGAGGCAACTGTTCCGGGCGAGTTGGAGCAGGTAGTCCGCATCATGGATAATGTTCTGAGATACTTATGCGTCAGACAGGAAGCATAAGGAAAGGAAGGTGTTTCCTTCATGAATAAGGTTATTTTATGTGGTCGTTTGACCAGAGATCCAGAGGTTCGTTATTCATCTGGAGAGAACCAAACAGCAATAGCAAGATATACCCTCGCGGTAGATCGTCGTTTTAAGCGTCAGGGAGACGAGCAGACAGCAGACTTCATCAACTGTGTCGTATTCGGCAGAGGAGCAGAGTTTGCAGAGAATTATCTGCACCAGGGAACTAAGATCATAGCAGAAGGTCGTATTCAGACCGGAAGTTATACCAATAAAGATGGACAGCGTGTCTACACTACAGATGTAGTGGTAGAGAATCAGGAATTTGCTGAGAGCAAGGCTGCCGCTGCAAATAACGGTGGCGGATACCAGCAGGTAGCACCATCCAGACCGGAGCCTACACAGGCTGCCGGAGATGGATTTATGAACATTCCGGATGCCATCGAGGAAGAATTACCATTTAAGGTGAATTAGTTCGTTCCAACCTGACACAAATTATAAGGAGGATTCGAAATGGCATACAATAAAGGCGATAACAGCGCTAGAAGAAAACCAATGCGTAGAAGAAAAAAAGTATGTGCTTTCTGTGCAGACAAAGAGCATGACTACATCGACTACAAGGATGTTAATAAGTTAAAGAGATATGTTTCAGAAAGAGGCAAAATTCTTCCTAGAAGAATCACAGGCAACTGTGCAAAGCATCAGCGTGCATTGACAGTAGCAGTTAAGCGTGCGCGTCATGTGGCAATTATGCCTTACACAACAGACTAATTTAGTAGGTTGTTTTCTAAATGATTTCATAAGAACAGCTTCCAGTGTCTGGAAGCTGTTTTTTTGTTTAATAGGAAACTGTTCGTTTCCTATTAAACAAAAAACGCTCCGCGAGGATGCGATCACCGCACAGAGGTAGATTGCGTCAGCAATCGTGCGGTGACGCGAAAAAGAGAGTAAAACGCAGGTTTTACTCTCTTTTTATTGCCTATTTCTGCAAATTATGCTAACATAAAAATGGTAGATTGCCTATTTTTTGGGAGGATTTGAGAAGGAGTTGCGACAGATGATAAGGGAACCAAAAGTACGGTTTTGTATTTTGTTTGGTATGGCAGTGTTTGTGGTAGGAATATTTGTATGGGGCGTATGTAATATACAGCAGACGACACAGGCGCAGACGAAGCAAACAGCTAAGCCGGATGCAAAAAATGATGAGAAAAAAGACAATGCTGCGAAGAAGGAAACGACAGCAGCAAATGTAGATATAGATGCTTTGGCACAGGACCTGTTGAAAAATGTCAAGTATGAGACAACACTGAGTAAGATCGATGACAGTGTTGCACAGGGGATGGTGGCATGCCAGCAGGATTCCGTCATGCAATTATATATGGGAGACGGCACAAGCTCCGATGAACTACTGGTCGTAACAGCCTCAGGGGATGAGACGGCTGAGAAGGATCAGGCGGCGGTGGAGCAGCATCTCAAGGAGATGAAGCAGTCGTTTCAGGACTACATTCCGGAGCAGGCAGCCAAGATCGAACAGGCGGTGATCGTTCGATGTGGCAAATATGTGGTGGCTTGTGTTACCAGTGATGCAGATAATGCAAAGGAAAAGATAGTGAAAGCGTTTCAATAGGTGGAGTACAGGAGAATCTGCATAGGCAGAGACGAGGTTTGAGATGAAAAAGACGAGCAAAACATACGGGAAATATATCATATTGATAGTAGTCATTTGTTTGATTGCAGTCTGGGGATTTCGTATGCTTCAGAAAGGCAGAGCTGATGGACAGGACCAGGGAGGACTTGTTGTATCAGATGCGTTGAAGGGTTCTGGAGATAAAGAGGATGCCACAGCAGCAGCAGCCGTCACAGAAGAGCCACGGCAGACCGCTGAACCAGAGGTTTCTGAGACTCCGCAGCAGACAGATCCGGCAAAGAATGAAGATGGTTATGCACAGTTGATCTCGCATGAGAAGATGAAATTGTATGATGATACCGGTACAGTGATGGTGGGCGATACCGGGTATGAGATTTACAATTATGTGCCTTCGGTTGCATCCAACTATGCAAAAGCGATCAACAAAGCTGGCAAAGCGATTGGAAACACAGCAAAGGTATACGATGTATTCATACCAACCAGCGTAGGAATTACGCTGCCGGATAATAAAAAGGATAAGGTGAACTCATCGGATCAAAAGGATTCAATCAATAAATTGACCAAAAAGATCAAAGCGCCGGTTCAGACGATATCGCTCTATGATGTGATGATGCAGCATCGACAGGAATATATTTACTATCGGACCGACCATCATTGGACACACAAGGGAGCCTATTATGGTTATGTAGGAATCTTTCAGGCACTTGGCTTGACGCCTCATGCGTTATCAGAGTACAAAAAAGCAAATTTTGGCGGTTTTATCGGTACTTATTATAGTGATACGCATCAAAATAATAAGTTAAGAAAAGATTCCGTGGCTGCATATTATCCTGTAAACAACAAGAAAATAACTTTGCAGTATGGAGATAAAAGTAAGAAAAAATATAAAGTGATCCAAGATTCATCTAAATTTGGCATTAGTGGAAAATACCTTGCCTTTTTGGGTGGAGATAATGCATACAGTGTGGTAGAGAATAAGGCAGTGAAGGATGGATCGTCGTGTGTTGTGGTCAAAGAATCCTTTGGAAATGCGCTTGTTCCGTATCTTGCCGACCATTATTCTAAGGTGTATGTGATCGATTACCGTTATTGGAACGGATCTTTGTCCAAGCTTGTCAAAAAGAAAAAGGCAAAAGATGTGTTTTTCCTCAATAACATTTCGATGACAAGAAATGCCTATTTGGTTGGTAAACTCGCAGGGATTGCTTCATAGAATTGTGTGCGGAAAACTGCACACAATAAGGATAGATAAGAAACAGGAAAGATAAAAGATGAGCCCTTAGGGGCTCATTATATTTTGAAGATAGAGGATACAGGTAGTTTTATGGTTTTTAGCAGTGTCGTGTTTTTATGTTTTTTTCTTCCTGCTGTGCTTGTGCTGTATTGCGCATGCCCGGCAAAGTGGCGTAATGGCTTACTGTTTTTGGTCAGCTTAGTGTTTTACGCCTGGGGAGAGCCGGTATACATTTTGATCATGCTGTTTTCAACAGTTTTTGACTATGGAAATGGACGGCTTTTGGAATATCTGACCCAAAAGAGGGACACATATCGGGTGCGATTTTTTGGGGAACATTCCCAGACGAAGGATGCGATATCGGAAATGACGGGAATCTCTGAAAATCGAGAAAAATATTATCAGAGATGTCGGAATATCGTTTTGTTGATATCGATTGTCGGAAATTTGGGAATCTTAGGTTTTTTTAAATATTCCAATCTGTTTTTGGAGACAGCGGCTTCTTTGAGTGGACAGGCGATGCCAACGCTCAAGCTGGCACTTCCGATCGGAATTTCTTTCTATACCTTTCAAACGATGTCGTACACGATCGATGTGTATCGTGAAAAAGTGAAAGCGCAACATAATATCATTGCGTTTGGTATGTATGTCAGTATGTTTCCGCAGTTGATCGCAGGACCGATCGTACGGTATGCTACCGTCGCAGATCAACTTGCCGATCGCCGTTTGGTCAGCGAAAACATGGCGCATGGTATGCAGCGCTTTTTGTTTGGATTGGGGAAAAAGGTACTTTTAGCAAATCAGATCGGTGCTTTATGGAGCGAGATTTCTGCGCAAGATCACTTGTCTATGTTAGGGGCATGGCTGGGGGCAGTTGCGTATGCATTTCAGATCTACTTTGATTTCTCCGGATATTCCGATATGGCGATCGGACTGGGGGAGATCTTTGGCTTTACCTTTCCGGAAAATTTTAATTATCCATATCAATCCAAAAGTATTACCGAGTTTTGGAGAAGATGGCATATGACGCTGAGCGAATGGTTTCGGGAATATGTCTACATTCCGCTTGGTGGTAATCGCAGAGGGCGAAAAAGACAAGTGTTTAACTTGTTTGTTGTATGGAGCCTGACCGGATTTTGGCACGGTGCGTCATGGAATTATCTGCTGTGGGGGATTTATTTCTTTGTGCTGTTGACAGTGGAGAAATTTTTCTTGCTGCCAAAGTTAGAAAAGGCGCCGAAGTGGATCGGACATCTCTATGCCTTGTTCTTTATCGTGCTTGGCTGGGCAATTTTTGCCAATGAGGATTTTGGAACACTGCAGAATTATCTTGTGGCGATGTTTGGCGGAAGCGGCAGTGTTTGGGATCAAACGGTAGTGTACCAACTGTATACACATTTACCACTGTTACTGATTATGGCGGTGGGATGTACCAAGGCTCCAAAGCTTTGCTGTGAGAAATTTGGAGATCTGCTTTTGCAAAAGGCAGGGGTGCATCAAGAGCAGACACGGGTCAAAGTCAAATTTATCGCAGTAAGCGTATATAGCTTTATCGTGCTGCTGTTTAGTTTTGCATTTTTGATCAGTGGATCGTATAATCCATTTTTATATTTTAGATTTTAGAAGGGAGCGTAGGACATGAACCGATGGTATCGACTGTATTTCGTGGTGATCGCAGGCTTTTTTGGTGTGTTAGGCTTGGTTACGGCACTTCGCCCTGCAAAAACTTTTTCGCCAAATGAAAATCGTGTTCTGCAGAAATTCCCGACATTGAGTTGGCAGGCGTTGGCAGATGGAAGCTATCAGGAGGATGTGGAAAAAGCGGCAAGCGACCAGATCCCGGGGCGCAATACATGGACTAAGGCAGCGTCCCTCTCAAAACGCAGTCTGGGACAGAAGGATATTAATGGCGTGTATCTTGGAAAAGACCGTTATTTTATTACCAAGCAGACAGAAGAGGATGTTGATAAATTTCAATATATGGAAAATCTTCGTTATGTGGAGTATCTGGCAAATAATATAAATGGAAAGACAGGATTGTTGCTTGTTCCCTCTACGGGAAGTGTGTTGCAGGAAAATTTACCAAAGTATGCGCCTTTTTACCGGGCAGAATCGATGAATCAGGCGGCAAAGACGGTCTGCGAAGATGCGCAGGTCGTTGATCTGCTCACAGATATGCGGGATGCGGCACAAGAAGAGCAGGTATATTATCGCACCGATCACCATTGGACTTTGCAGGGGGCATATGTAGGATATTCCGCGTTTTGCAAAGCATTTGGATTGCAGAGCAGACCATATGAACAGTTTGCTCCGAAAAAAGTGACGGATTCTTTTTTGGGAACATTGCAGTCGAAAGTATTATATACGGATCATAATCAGGATAATATTTATGCGATCACAAAGGAATGTGGCACTACAAGTGTAGAATGTGATGGCAAGAGTAAAAAGTCTATTTATGAGAAGTCAAAACTTTCAGAAAAAGATAAATATGGTTATTTCTTTGGGGGCAATTATGGACGGGTGACCCTGAAAACCAATGCAGGAACAAAGAAGTCTTTAATAGTGTTTAAGGACTCTTTTGCCAACTGTTTTGTACCTTTTTTGCTGGAACAGTATGATGAGATCACGATGATCGATCTGCGTTATTATCGTAATTCTGTAAAAAGTATTCTACAGCAGTATAATAATTCTGATTGCCTTGTTTTATACGAAATGAGCAATTTTGCTGGAGATTCCAATATATGGAAACTTACAAAATAGTCCAAAAAGGTTGACAGATTGTAACAACCTTGTTATAATTATTACAGATTTGTAACATATTTGTAATAATTAAGCAAATTAAGAAATGAGGACGAGGATTAGTTATGAAGAAAAATTTTGTAAGGAAAGCAGCAGGTGCATGCGCAGTCTGTGCTTTTACGATAGGGATGAATGTAGTAGTCTTAGGACCTGCCGACAGCACATTGTTAAAAGAAATGGGCGTTACAAAGATGGCAAAGGGAATGAGCATTACAAAAGCGCAGCCAACTTCTGCGCCATTGTCTCTGATCAAAGAAACGCTTGCTCCACTTGCTACGCCAAGCATTGATCTTCAGGAAAAAGCCTCTGATCTTGCCAATGACAGTCAGGACTTTATCGGACCAATGCCAACAGCAACGGTAGCACCAACAGCTACACCGGCACCAACGGCTACTGCAAAACCGGTAGCAAAGAGATATCAGAGCCTGGCTATATCAGTAGCAAAGGATTATGTCAATGTGCGTAAGAGCAACAGCACGGACAGCAAGTTAGTCGGAAAGCTGCAGCGCGGAAGTGCCGCTAAGATTTTGAAGACAAAAGGTGACTGGATCAAGATTCAGTCTGGAGATGTTACCGGATTTGTTAAGAAAGAATATGTAGCGACAGGAGCTCGTGCAGAAAAACTTTCTACAAAGTTTGGTAAGAAATACGCTATTGTTAAAAAGGGAACAGAAGTATTAAATGTTCGTGAAGAAAAGAATACCGATGCCGGGATCGTTACACAGATCAAAGATGGGGACGCCGTTGCAGTACAGAGCGTTTCTGAAGATTGGGTAAAGGTAAAGACGGAAGATGGAGAAACCGGATATGTGGCAAAAGAATATGTGTCCACAGCACTTCGCTTCAAGCATGCTCAGGTTTCTGCAAAGAAGAAAACAGCAAGTTCTGCTTCTTCCGGTGAGACGAAAGCAACCGGAAATGGTGGTAGTGCAGTAGCAAAATATGCATTGCAGTTTGTGGGAAACCCTTATGTATGGGGTGGCACCAGCTTGACAAACGGAGCAGATTGTTCCGGATTTGTTATGAGAATTTATGAGAAGTTTGGTTACAGCCTTCCACACAGCTCCGCAGCACAGGCAGGTTACGGTAAGAGCGTTTCCTTAAATGCATTGCAGCCGGGAGATCTTGTATTTTATAAGCATGGCAGCTCTATCGGTCATGTTGCTATGTATATTGGCGGTGGCCGCATCGTTCATGCTGCAGGCAAAAAATGGGGAATTATCACAGGAAATGTGAACTACCATCAGCCATATTGTGCAAGAAGATTACTGTAGAAGTGAATCGTAAGAATAAATCAATAAACGCCATCTCTTGTGAAGATAAGAGATGGCGTTTGTTTTGCTCCTGCTTGTTTTAATTGCCCGGATCAAAAATCGAAGAAGTTTTTACCGAAGCTTTCCTTGGTGTTTTTATGTCGTTTATGGTAGTTGACACCTTTTTTGTTTCGCTTTGTTTTCTCTTTTTTAGCACGAGGCTTGTCATAGTGTTTGCTATGATTGCGGCGGTTTGAACTGCCACTGTACAGCGAATCTTTGCTGCGTCGTTTTTGCTTTGCGTGATGCCGTTTGCCACCTTTGCTCTGGTAACCGCCCCTTCTGCTTCGTCTTCGGCGTCTGCGGCTTCCCGGTGTAAGGCGATGAAGCGATACTGCGATCACGATGATCAACAGCAATGCCGCTACGATAATAATAATACTTCCGGCAAGCTGGTTATGGAAGATCTTTCCCACCTTTTTGGAGATGGAACGGAATCCATTGGAAATCTTTGCAAAGATCCGAATTTTGTTTCGGTTTTTAGCTGTTTTATTTTCAATGTCGCTAATCTCACTGTTGACAACATTTCGAGATGCCTCATCCAAATGCTCCGATGAATCTGACATCTTATATAAGATATCCGAAGAACCAACGGTTCGATTGTTGTAGGTATAAGTAATCTTTCCGATCACATTATCCCCTTTTTGCAATTTAGCATTGGTATCATAGGAGATGGACTGCTTTGCCTCGGATAATGGCACATCCTTTGGCAATACGACAGTGGAATCTTCTGCTAAATGTACCGGAGATTCGTCTGCGTTGAAGTAGCTGCCGTAATTATTAAACAGATCCGCATTCAGTTCGGTGTTATCTTGGTTGACCGTATATTTTTGATACTTCTCAAAACCAAAGTTTAATAATTTGGTCGAATCCGTGTACTCATTTGGCTCGCCCTGCTTTGGTCCGGCAGCCTTCATGATGACACAGACAAGCTCCATGCCGTCTTTCTCGGCGTAAGTGACCAGCGTATTTTGCGCAACCTGTGTATAACCTGTTTTTCCACCGATCGCATATTTGTATTCATATTGTGGATTTCTCCAACCGTAAATCATCTGATGATGGTTGTTCCACACTCGTTTTTGCTTGTGCGTGTTTGTCTTGGCGCACACATACGATTTCGTTCCACACACTTTGCGAAACGCGGATGATTTCATGGCTTGTCTGGCAATGACTGCCATATCATAAGCGGTTGTATAATGCTTTGGATCAGGAAGTCCGTTCGGGTTGTTGAAATGAGTATCTTTCAAGCCAAGTTCTTTAACTCGCTGATTCATCATGTCGACAAAGTTTTTGATCGATCCGGCAACATGCTCACCGGTTGCCAGACATACTTCGTTGGCGGACTCCAGCATGATCGCATATAAGCACTGCTCCACAGATAATTTTTCACCGGGATCGGAATATATCGTGGAACTTCCTCGTTCGATGCCGTATGCGGCTGTCTGCGACACGGTTACGGTATCACTCAAAGCTGCATTTTCCGCAAGCAGCATGGAAGTCATGATCTTGGTAATGCTGGCAGGGTAATGTTTTTTGTGAATGTTCTTCTGATATAAAATAGTTCCGGTGGATAACTCCATCACAATGGCAGAATCACTGGACAGACTGCTTTTTGCAGGACCGGACGGCCATTTGGTCGCTGCCTGTGCGGTGGAATTTGGAATCGTGATCCCGGGAATAAGCATTACACCTGTTAATAAAGTTGCAAGTATCCGTTTGATTTTCATAGTTTTCCCCTATTCCGAAGTATGCGGTATTGAAAACACGAGGCCAATCTGCGTGTCAGCGGGGTGCATACAATAGAGAATACTTCAGCTTTTCTTAAATTTATATAAAGTGGTTTTAGAATACGGCAAGTATGTGTTATACTGTATCCAAAAAGAAAAGCACTCCCAGTAGGAATCGAACCTACAACTGCCCCTTAGGAGGGGGCTGTTATATCCATTTAACTATGAGAGCACACATGGATAATTTTAACATACGCAGGGGAGAGCGTCAAGAAAGACAGTATGAAGAATGGAGGCTACAATGGAAGATCATACAAATCATACAGAGGATAGAGAAAATAAAGAAAATAAGGATCATCAGGATTATGAGGATGTCTGCTATATCTGCCGTCGTCCGGAAAGCAAGGCTGGTAAAATGATGCATATTCCACAGGGAATCTGCATTTGCAGCGATTGCATGCAGAAGACTTTTGATTCGATGAATAACATGGGTGGATTTCCGGGTATGCCATATATGGATATGTTTACGATGGGACAGCCACCACAGTATGAACAGGTGCCAAACCGTCAGAAATTAAAGAAGAAAAAGCCACAGGAGAAGGCGGAAAAAGATAAAAAGGCAGGAGAAGTTGTCTTTGATATCGAACATTTACCGGCTCCTCATATTATTAAGGGACAGCTGGATGAGTATGTCGTAGGTCAGGAATATGCCAAAAAGGTTATGTCTGTGGCGGTGTACAATCATTATAAGAGAGTTCTGACGGATTCGATGGACGATATTGAGATTGAGAAATCTAATATGTTGATGATCGGACCGACCGGATGTGGAAAGACTTATCTGGTCAAGACGCTTGCCAGATTGCTGCAGGTGCCTTTGGCAATCACGGATGCAACATCATTGACCGAGGCTGGTTATATCGGAGACGATGTGGAGAGCGTTTTGTCCAAATTGTTGGCGGCAGCAGATAATGATGTTGAAAAAGCGGAACATGGTATTGTTTTTATTGATGAGATTGATAAAATTGCCAAGAAGCAAAACGCAAAGAGCAGGGATGTGAGTGGTGAATCCGTTCAGCAGGGAATGTTAAAATTGCTGGAAGGTGCAGATGTGGAAGTGCCGGTTGGTGCGACCAACAAAAATGCGATGGTGCCAATGACCACGATCAATACGCGCAATATTTTGTTTATTTGCGGCGGTGCATTTCCGGAACTGGATAAGACGATCAAGAATCGTTTGACAAAGCAGGCTTCGATCGGTTTTATGTCCGAGTTAAAGGATCGTTATGACGAAGAGGAGAATATTTTGGAGAAAGTGACGACGGAAGATCTGCGCGAATTTGGCATGATCCCTGAGTTTTTAGGTCGTTTGCCGGTGATCTTTTCACTGCAGGCAATGACCGAGGATATGCTTGCGGAGGTATTGACCAGACCAAAGAATGCAATCTTGAAACAGTATCAGAAGCTGTTGGCACTTGATGAAGTAGATCTTCGTTTTGATGATGAAGCGATCCATGCGATTGCAAAAAAAGCAGCAGAAAAGAAGACAGGCGCACGAGCACTGCGTGCGATCATTGAAGAATTTATGCTTGATATTATGTATGAGATTCCAAAGGATGATCTGATCGGTAGAGTCACGATCACGAAGGATTATATCGAGAAGAAAGGTTCTCCACAGATTGAAATGCGCGGAAGCGGTGAGGCAAAGCTGTTGACACAGCGCCAGGATTTTCATAAAGAGTAAATGCAGTGAATTAGGAAAAAGCATAATAATAAGAAGTCATCATATCATATGGTATGGTGACTTTTTTACCTTAATCTTAATAGGAAACTTCTCGTAATGTCACCAAGAATTGGTCGCTGTTTTGTGGAGGGGGGATTTGGTGGACTGTCAGGAGCAGATCTATTCGGAAGAATATCAGGATTATTTGGTGGAGTACACGGGTGATGATGAACTTTTCAAGAGATGGTATGGGGTAGATTGTTATCAGAGAGCTTCGGAGCAGTTTGCCGTTGTCTATCGTCAGGGAAAGGAAGTGCAGTTTGATATTTTGTCCGGACTTTTGATGGTGCCAAAATGCTATGGACTACTGTCCTCTCAACAGGTGTTGGAGGAAATGGGAGTGGCAGCCGTGCAAAGACAACCGGCATTGGGATTATACGGAACCGGCGTGATCATGGGATTTGTAGACACAGGTATTGATTACACGCATCCGGCATTCATGAATGAGGACGGCACCAGTCGGATCATGAGTATTTGGGATCAAACGATCAGAGATGGGGAAAATATACCGGAAGGGTTTGCATATGGCACGGAATATCGTACGGAGCAGATCAATGAGGCGTTGCAGGCGGAGAATCCTTTGGAGATCGTACCAAGCAGAGATACCAATGGACATGGGACTTTTATGGCGGGAGTGGCGTGCGGAAGCCGCTCGGAAGAGTACTCTTTTGCCGGAGTGGCGCCGTATGCATCCATTTGTGTCGTAAAATGCAAACCTGCAAAGCAAAATCTCAAATCTTATTATCAGATTGCCGATTCGGTGGAGTGTTACAGTGAAGGCGATATTATGCTGGGGATCCGCTATTTGTGGAAAATGGCGGTGGATCGGCATATACCGCTTGTGTTATGCATCGGAATGGGAACGAATATGGGTGGACACCAGGGAGGCGGTGTGCTGGGCGAACTGATCCAATATTATGGAAGTTTTCGGGGTACTTTTATGGTGGCGGCAGGGGGAAACGAAGCGAATGTGTCCAGACATTATCACGGCAGATCAATTGCAGCGGGTGCTGTGGAAGAAGTTGAGCTGCGTGTAGATCAGGACCGCGATGGCTTTACAATGGAATTGTGGAGCGATGCGCCGGAGCTCTATTCTGTGGGACTTATCTCGCCAAGTGGAGAATATAGCGGCAGAACGACGGCTAGGCAGGGAGAGAAACGCCAAATTAATTTTTTACTGGAAGATACAACGGTAGAGATCGAGTATATTATCGTGGCACAGGAAAATGGCGATGAATGTATCCGTTTTCGTTTTCGTCATCCTGCGGAAGGAATCTGGCGGATTCGAGTATTTAGCGAAAATAATACAACGGGAAGTTTTCATATTTGGCTGCCGATGCGGGAAATTTTACCGGGTAATACTTATTTTTTGCAGTCAGATCCGGATACTACGATCTGTGATCCGGCAAATAACATGGGGATCATCACGGTTGCCTATTATGATTCGGCTACGGATGCTGTCAATATTGATTCGAGCCGGGGATACGCCCGGAATGGTTTTGTGAAACCGGATATTGCAGCACCGGGTGTAAATATTTTGGGTCCTTTGCCATTTTATGGAACGACGCTTGCAACTACGCCTGTAGAAAGAGAAGAGCAGGCAAGGTATGGATATGAAAGTGGATCCAGCGTGGGAGCAGCACTGGCGGCGGGTGCGGTCTGTCTGCTGGTGGAGTGGGGTTCTGTGCGTGGGAATGATATTTCTATGGACACGGTGACTGTCAAGAAATATTTGATTCGGGGAGCAGACCGTTCGGGGATGGAATATCCAAATCGTCTATGGGGGAATGGTCAGCTGAATCTGTTTGGTGTGTTTGATGCTCTTCGTCCAAAGTGAGAGCCTTGACTTCGCGAAGGAGGACGCGGTAGCGCAGATAGGCAGCATTTAACTCATAGATGTAGCTGTCGATCAGATCCTGTTCCTCGACCAAGTCCAGTCTGGCATAGGCGTCGGCTACATTTTTTTGCGCTTCCAACAATGATTTTTTCAGAAACACTTCTTTTTTGGGCTGAGGAGCCTTTCTTTCCAATAACTTCATAGTTTACAACCATCCTTTCTATTAGCTTGTCAACGATAACTTTTCACATCTCTATGTAAGGAAGTTATTTCTAGTATAGGTAGCACAGGAAAGATTTATACCTACAAAATTACATGATGAAAGGGGTGTGATATGTTTGTATGCCACATTGATTATGGTATTTGTAATTTTTTGCTATTTTGTAGGGAGGCATTATGGACGAAGTGTCGTTTTTGAGATGGGAATTGTCTTGGAACGAGTGCTGTCATGCCTGATAATTCAGGCTTTTTGCAACTTTTTCTTGCTTAGGATCAGGGATGATCTTGTGGTAAATATTACTGAAATTAGCATGGTACTTTCGGCAATTTTAGGGATACCGGGGATTTTATTTTTGTATGCTTTTCGTTGGATTTCCACAATGATAGGGTATTATTTTTAGCATATTTTCACAGAAATGAAGGGGATTGACAGCCGGAAAGGCAGGGTGCTATAGTTGCGTCACGCTTTTCCGGGGAGCAAAAAAACATGCAAAGCCTCATAGTACAACGAACACTGTCCGGAAAGCGAATAGGGATTAGGGGAGAACGGTCTGAACAGGGGAACGGGTACGATCGTACTCTCCATAAATGGGAGGTGAAATTCTTGAAGAAAATTACAGTGGCGATGTATGACGCGGAAGGTTACACAGCCAGATTGGCAGAGTATTTTACGCATCATCAGTGTGATATTTTGGATGTGCGTTTGTTTACGAACGAGGAGAGTTTGCAAAAGTATTTTAACGCACACTCTGTAGATCTGCTGCTTGTAGATGAAGATATGATGGATATGTTACCAAACCTATCGGATAAGGTACATAAGCAGATCTTGTTGTCAGATGGACAGCGTGTAAGAGAATCTGCCGCAGAGACGGTGCTGTTTAAATATCAATCTGCCGAGTGCATTTTGCAGGAAGTGTTATCTATGATCGCAGATGATGACAAAATCTATGTGCCGACTCGAAAAAAGCAGATGGGTGGGACAAGATTTGTTGGTGTTTATGCACCGTTTGGTGGTGCCGGGGTGAGTACATTAGCACTTCGTTTGGCAAGGTCTTATGGTGGAACTGAAAAGTGTTTGTATGTCGATATGGAGCTGTTTGATGGCATAGGAAATGAGTTGGAGTCAAAAGCAGGGGATTCATGGAGAAATGTTTATCAAGGGGGAATGTCAGATCTGATTTTCTTTTTGCGGCAAAATAAGGACAAGCTGGGTTTGAAAGTGGAATCTTTGGTACGACACGGCGAACAGGTGGATTATATTGCTGCTGTTGAGGATTACCGGGATCTTTATCAGATGACAACGGAAAATTTACATCGGTTTTTGAGAGTCTTGGCGGAAGAGACACAGTATTCGCATATTGTGTTTGATATTGGCTTTTTTTCCGAGATGACAATGGAATTGTTAAAATGTTTGGATGCTTTTTATATGCCGCAGCCGCAGACGGATCGTCAGAGGAAAAAGCAACAGTCTTTTGAGAGCCTTTTGCGAAGGGAAGGTGAATTGGATGTTATTTCAGAGATCCAATATGTTGCGGTGGAGTAAACGAATCTGGCTGTTTGGAGTAAATGGATATAGCTATTTGGAATAAACGGATCTGGCTGCTTAGAGTAAATGGATATAGCTATTTGGAGTAAACGGATCTGGTTGCTTAGAGCAAACGAATCTGGTTGTTAAAGATTTTGTGCTCTTTGGCTACCTCAAGATGAGAGCAGAAAAAGGGTGGGTGTATGGCATGGAACATGGTGAGATGCAAAATATTCAAGACGAGATTCAGCGGGAGATACTGGCAGAATTAGACAAGGATCGTGCTCTTACGGATGAAGAAATATGGGAAGAAATTCAAAGGAGAGTGTTGCGGCTTGGACAAAAAAGGTATTTGCCAATGGAGGAAAAGCAACAGTTAATTCAGCAGATCTTCAATTCACTGCGCAAGCTGGATGTTTTGCAGGAAATATTAGAAGATCCGGAGATTACAGAGATTATGGTCAATGGGTCGGAACATATTTTTGTAGAAAAAGAAGGCAAAATTGTTCCTTATCCGAAAAAGTTTTCCAGTGCCGGGAAGCTGGAGGATGTGATCCAACAGATCGTAAGCAAGATGAACCGTGTCGTCAATGAAGCCAGTCCGATTGTGGATGTGCGCCTGGAAGATGGTTCGCGTGTAAATGTCGTATTGCCGCCTGTAGCGATCAATGGACCGATTATGACGGTGCGCAAGTTCCCGGCATCTCCGCTTACAATGGAGAAGCTGATACAAATGCAGTCGATTACGAGAGAGGCGGCAGATTTTCTGAAAGTTCTGGTACAGTCTGGATATAACATCTTTATCAGTGGGGGAACAGGAAGTGGGAAAACGACTTTTCTCAATGCTCTTTCGGAGTTTATCCCGGCAGATGAGCGGGTCATCACGATTGAAGATTCTGCGGAACTGCAAATACAGGGGATTCCCAATCTGGTTCGGTTGGAATCTCGCAGTGCTAATCTGGAAGGAAAAAATGAAGTGTCGATCCGTCAGCTGATCCGTTCTGCATTGCGAATGAGGCCGGATCGCATTGTGTTGGGAGAAGTAAGAGATGCGGCAGCTTGTGAATTGTTGAGTGCCATGAATACCGGACATGACGGAAGTCTGAGTACGGGTCATGCAAACAGTCCCGGTGATATGTTGAATCGCTTGGAAATGCTTGTCCTTATGGGGATGGATATTCCGTTGGAGGCGGTTCGAGCACAGATTGCATCTGCGATCGATCTGGTCGTGCAGTTGGGAAGGCTGCGGGATCGAAGTCGAAGGGTCTTGGCAATTGAAGAGGTGTTGCGGATTGAAAATGGACAGATTCTTAGGAACCAGATCTATCATTTTGAAGAGCAATCTACAGATGCGTCCGGAGCGGTAGCAGGAAAGCTGGTATGGACGGGAAATGAGATTGGGCGTCAGGAAAAATTGCATTTAGCTGGAAGGACAGTTTGTTATGAAGGTGGGCGAATTGGTATCTGATGCCAAGAAAGCTTGTAATGTCTATTGAGAAAGTGGATGGCAGTGAAAGACGGTCAAGTGATACTTGATGAGAAGGTGGATGGCAGCGAAAGAATATCAAGTGATATCTGTTGAGAAGGTGGCTTGTAGCGAAAGAAGGTGAAAGGATAGTTGGTGGGAAAACGCGTTTTTCTGGCTCAGTATATTTTTAAGTGTGCGGGGTTGGGATGTTTGGTTTCGTATCTGTTTTACAGAAATGTCTGGATTTCTTGTGTCGCAGGTGCAGGCGCGATGGTGTACGGTGTGTACAGTTGCAGAGGACAATGGAAAAAGCGGCAGTCGGGGCGCATGATCGTTGAGTTCCGAGAGATGCTGCAAGGAATTTCAGCAGCTTTACAGGCAGGATATTCTATCGAAAATGCATTGGAAGAATCAGGGAAAGATTTGCAGATTCTATATGCGCAGCAGTCGATGCTGCTTCCATATATTCGGGAGATGACTGGACAGATTCGATTAAATCAATCGGTGGAAGAGGTTTTTTCGCAGTTTGCAAGAACTGTTTGTCTGGAGGATGTTGATCGTTTTGCTCAAACATTACGAACCGCAAAGCGGACAGGAGGAAATCTTATTGGCATCACCAAAATGACGGCAGACCGCATCAGTGAAAAGTTGGAGGTGAAGCGGGAAATTGACAGTATGATTGCCGGAAAGCAAATGGAAGCAAATATTATGCGGATTATCCCGTTGGGAATGATCGGTTACTTTTGGCTCTGCTCCCCTGGATTTCTGGATGTGTTATATCAAGGGGCAGGGAGAGTCGTCATGACGGTTTTGTTACTGGTATATGGGCTGGCTGCGCATTGGACACGAAAGATCAGCCAAATTGTTGTATAGAACATAGGGGGGTGTCGCAATGAGACAGCGGATTGTGGAGGCAATCCTCAAGACAAAAGTGGGAAGAATGATAGCGGATCGTCAGCTGGATAGCTTATCAAGGCTCTATGTGGGAAAGAGTCGACAGGAACTGCGTCAGCAATATATAGAGAGTCGCTTAAAAGTAATGGTACCGTTACTGGTGGTGGTACTTCTTGTCTATGCCGGTGTGTACATAGGATCTGGTCCGGCAACACAGATCTTACAGGACGCCTTGTTACAGAGAGAGGATCCGGGTGGAAATACCCGTACTGTTGCATTGCAGGTAGAGGTGGAAGGGATTGAAAAGCAGGTTCAACTGAAAGTGTCAGCAAGAGAGCTGAATCGGGAACAACTGGAGGCTGAGTTTGTTAAAGGCGAAAAATATCTGTCAGAGCATTACCTTGGGAAAAATAGATCTGCGGAACAGGTCAGTAAACCATTGTGCCTCATGACGGAACTTCCGAATAGCCCGCTTGCAGTCGAATGGCGTTTGGATGGACAGGGATTGGTACAGGAAGATGGATCGCTGCAATGTTCAGACATCGAAGAACCAACCTCCGTGGAGATCACGGCGTGTCTTAGCTATCAGGAAGAGGAATATCTTATTCCTTTTCAGATGACGATTCTTCCCCAAAACAGGTCAAATGAGGAATTGTTTTGGCTACATTGGAATGAGGCGGTTGACAGGGCGTTGGAAACTACGTCCACAGAACAGACGGTAAAATTGCCGGAAACAGTTGATGGGAAGGCTGTGCAGTATTATACAACACAGGAGTCTCAAGCCGGGTGGATCGCTTTTGCCGGAATTTTACTGTTGGGTCTGATGCCGTTGGTTATGAATCAGCGCATAAAACAGCAGATGGTGCTAAGGGAAAAACAGTTACAGAGGGATTACCCTGATATGATCGAGCAATTTGTATTGTTGGTAGGTGCCGGATTGCCAATAAAGGGTGCTTGGACACGAATGGCGGGACGGTATTTACAGACGCAGGAAAATAAAGGTGCGGATAAGAAAACGATAGCCGCAAATAAAAAATACTTATATGAGGAAATGTGTGTCACAATGCGTGAAATGGAAAGTGGGATGTGTGAACAAAAAGCATATGAGTTGTTTGGAAAAAGAGTAGGGATGTTATGTTATATGAAATTTAGTTCTCTGCTTGTGCAAAATCTCAAAAAAGGATCAGAGGACTTGTTGCGTTTGTTGGAGCAGGAGGCAACGGAATCCTTTCGTATGCGCAAGGAATATGCGATGAAATGTGGCGAGGAGGCAAGTACACGATTGCTGTTCCCGATGATGCTTATGCTTTTGGTGGTATTTGCCATTATTTTATACGCAGCATTTCAAAGCATGTAGGTTATCACCGTGTCACAAAATTGTAGTTTAAGAAAAGGTATCTGTGGTGCAAGAGATGCCGCAGAAAAATTAAGTATCAATGAACCGAAATTTTCGGGGAAAGGAATAGGTGGTTTTATGAGAAGAAAAATGAAGAATTTTTGGAAAGATGAATCTGGTGTTGGAGTAGTGGAGTTGATATTGATCTTGGTGATCTTAATTATGATCATTGTTATCTTTCGCACTCAGATTACCAGCATTATTACATCAGCGTTTGAACAGATCAACGAAAAGGCAGGAACTGTCAATTCTGCTATAACTATTAAGAAAAAATAGGAGAGCCTTGACGCTGTTGGAAAGGAGGCAAAACATTTTTGGATGGATGGGAGATTGATCGGAAGATGCAGAAGGCGATTGGGAAAAACAGCCAACCTTTATTGATGAAGGGAAGTATAACGGTATTTTTGGCGCTGATATTTGGAATTTTACTGTCCCTTGTGACGGTCACATTGGAAAATGTAAGAGTGTTGACAGCAAAAAGCTATGTTGAAATGGGAACGGAGGCAGCGATACGAGCAGCTTTTGGAGAATATAACCGGGAACTTTATGAGGAATATGGTCTGTTTGGTTATGGTGGCTATGGACAGGAAGATGCGAATTCTCTATTGGAGACGATTGCCGAAAACATACGGTGTTGTATGGGAGAAGATCGAGAAGAGGGTTCGACGGATCTGCATCAGCTTACTTTAGAAAACTGTCAATACCAAGACACTTGTTCCATGACAGAGGAACAGGGGTTTTATGAGCAGATCCAACAGTGCTTAAAAGTAAAAGGTGTCCAAAATATCGTACAGAACATTATGGGACAACATAATGAGAGTACAAAAGGTGGGCAGAAGTTATCAATTGACAAGTCATTGAAGGAAACAGAATCATATGAAAAAGGGGAGTATGTGCCGGCAGAGTCGACATCAGTGCCATCCGCTGCACCAGGTGCAATGCCAGTGCCGTCTGTTACTCCTGATGCGTCACCATTACCATCTGCGATTCCTAGTGCGACAGCGGAGCAAACAACTGAGAAGTTGCCGGATAAGGAAAATCCTTTAATGACATTCCGTGAACTATTGCGTGATGGAGTATTGCACTTGGTGTGCGATCTCCCGGAGGAAAAGGCGGTGGAATTGCCGGATAGCACAGCCGGATTGCTACGAGGCTTGCTGGCAGATAGAAAGGAGTGTGGAGCAATTCAAGAGGTCGCAGTGCAGAAGGCAGAACTGTTAAGTTATGCCAATGAGATGTTTAGCTCTTACACTACTGATAAACAGCGGACGACCAGATGCGGGCTGGAGTATCTGGTTACCGGCAAGGAGGCAGAGAGAGACTGCTTGGCAGATATTGTTTATCGATTATTGGCATTGAGAACAGCAGTCAATTTCGTATATGTCAATAGTGACCAAACGATAAAAGCAGAAAGTCTCGCTACGGCAACAGCAATTACAACAGCAATCGCATTGCCAGTTTTGACAACGCCAATACAACAGACGATTTTACTTGTTTTGGCGGTGGAAGAAAGCTTGGTCGATATCACGGCGTTATTACAGGGGAGGATCGTGCCGCTTACAAAAAATCGTACCAATTTTCAGATTAAATATGCAGAGATCTGTTCGGCGGGAAAGACATTTTTTGCCCAGAAGGCAAAGGGCTATCCGTTAGCTGATGGGAAGCTGTTGGCACAGGGAGGGTTTAGTTATACACATTATTTATTGTTGTTTTTGTTATTTCAACAGCAGGATGTGATACGAACCAGAATGTGCGAACTGATCCAAATAGATCTGCGGGAAAAATATCAACAGAGTTTTTCGATGGAGCGTTGTATTCAGGGAGTGTCCGTGAAGGTTGAGTATGAACAAAAGCTCTTTTGGAATCGTTTTTATGATAAGGAACAGGATGCAGTAGAGAGGCGTACGGTTTTGGTGAAACATCACTATCAATAGGATAGTTTAATCGAAAGTCTGGAAGGGTGTCCTCTATTTCATATAACAAATGATTTTGAATAGATTCTGTTTTTGTCAATAAAAGAAATATGTTGAAGGCTTCTCCGTACCCGTTTGTGAATAGAGGATGTCCTTCCAGGCTTTTGATTATGGATTGTATTGTGAGGAAAAGGGGGGAACAAGGTTTAGCGGCCGAGAGGTGTTGTAAAAAAATCACCTTTCATAGTGAGGTGTTTTGCAAGGGGGCGATGACGATTCAAAAATGCAGGAAGAACATACGATGTGGTAAAACAGCAAGGAAATATTGTCAGGGTTCTGTGACGGTGGAAGCTTGTTTGGTCGTGCCGATATTTTTTCTCGTACTATTTTCACTTTTTTATCTGTTTGAAGTGCTGAATTTGCAGCAAAGTTTGATAGAAGAGTTATCGGAGTGTGGCAGAAAGTATGAGGCATATGGCGTGAAAGTTCCTACGGTGATGACAGAAGATCAAAAAATCCGTCTCTTGCAATGGGATGTATCGGAGGATGTGGGAACATGCAGCTGTGTTTGGAAAGAGGAAATCCCGGTATTCGGCAGGTGGTTTGTGATACATGGAAAACAGAGCGTTCCGGTCAGGGCTTATACGGGTGTCAGCATGGTAGGAGATGAGTCGGATGAAGAAGGTGTGGTGTATGTAACTGGTAATGGCACAGTATATCATGAGGATATTATGTGTACTTATTTGAAATTGGGGATTCAAGAAGTGAGTTATGCCAGAGTGGGGCAGCTTCGGAATCGTTCCGGTGCAATCTATAAAAGTTGCGAGCGATGTATGAAAGGGCAGCAACAACTTTTACAGAGCGACAAGTTGTACATTACGCCTTATGGAGACAAGTATCATAAAGTAAAAACCTGTCAGGGATTGAAGCGCACGATACGGGAAGTGCCGAGGTCACAGATTGGAAATCTGCCTCCGTGCAGCAAATGCGGCAAAACCAAAGGGAATGGGACAAGTACAAAGTAAAGTATGGCATTAGATAGGGAAAGGAGCTGATAAGATGGTCGAGAGTGTATTATGCGTAGCTTTAGGAATCAGTAGTGTGGTGGATATTCACAGGAAGGAAATTCCGGTTGTTGTACTGTTTATTGCGGCAATCTGGATTTCTGTTGTCTTATATTTGCAGGGAGAACTGCAATATGGGCGGATGCTTGGCGTTTTTGCAATCTGGGGGATATTTACCATGATCAGTTTGTTGACAAAGGGACGCTTAGGAGTTGGAGATGGAATGCTGTTTGCGCTGGTCGGACTTGCAATGGGGATTCAGAGTAATATCGCAATTATCATGTTGTGCTTTTTGTTTGCTTTTGTATTGGCGGTAGGAATGATCGCTTTGCGTAAAGCGACAAGGCAGACGCAAATGCCATTGGCACCACTTGTCTTTGTGAGTACCATTGTGTTTCTTGTATTGCAGCAGACGGCATGATGAGAAGGCAACGATTACCAGATGGAAGTAGTAATTAGTGCAAGGTGGCAGTGATTGCCGGATGGAAATAGCAATTAGTGGAAGGTGCCAGTGATTACCGGAAGAGAATATCGATTATTGGAAAGGGATAGATATCATGGATAAAAATAGGCAGGGACAAAGGCGAATAATCCGGTGTTATGTTTCGGGAAGCTATACGGTGGAAATGGCATTTGTTTTCCCGATCATCTTGGGGATTTTGTTTGCTATTTTGTTTGTATTATTTTATAAGCATGATGAACTGATGGTGCAGCATAATTTGCGGGAAGGGTTGCTGCAACATGAGGATACATTACCGAAGAAGCAGGAATGGAAATCTGAGCTGCAAGCAAATCTGTGGATGGGGCAGGTCAAAAGCTGTGAGATCAAGCAGAATATCAAAGAAATCCGAGGAAATG
>JALEPA010000028.1 GCA_022766515.1 Lachnospiraceae bacterium
CAGATAACTATTGCCGATAAAATACTGTGCAAATGCCTCATTCGGCTCACCGATTGGAAATACCATCTCTTTGGCATGTGCCCGCATTGCCTCATCTTCGTATGGCAGATCACCTTCACCGGCTCCCCATACTTCTTTGGCAAGATTAAACACTGCCCAGCCCTTTGGCCATCCGGCATAAAATGCAACATGTGTGATGATCGCAGCGATTTCCTTCTGTGTCACACCATGAGCCTTCGCATTTTCCAAATGAAATTTCAAAGAAGAATCCGTAATACCAGATGCCATTAATGCAACAACGGTAATGATACTTCTGGTCTTCACATCAATGTCCTGATTGTTCCAGTTCTCACCAAAAAGAACATCATCATTAAAATGTGCAAACTCCGGTGTAAATTCACCCAAAGCATTTCTTCCTGCTGTCTGTACAATTTTACCCATACTTGTTATCCTCCATTTCTCATGATCTAAAACTTCGTCTGAAATACAATTACAAACTTTTTACCCACTCGCTAATCTCCTGTTTAGACATACGATTTAAGAGTTTTCCTTCCACGATCTGTGCATTAGGGGCCGATGGCTGTAACTCACTGACCGTGTTTCCAAATCCACTGCCACCAGATGTTGCAAATAACACAATCTTTTTGCCACTCAGATCATATTTCTCCAAAAAAGTATTGACGATAGTTGGTGCAACATACCACCAAATCGGGACTCCTAAAATAATCTCATCATAAGAAGACACATCAACATCGCTGTCAGCGATTTCCGGACGAAACTGTTTGTCCTTCATCTCTACACTACTTCGTGATTTTTTGTCCATCCAGTTGAGATCCGCTTTCGTATAGGGAACCTTTGGTGCGATCTCGCACAGATCAAAACCGCCTGCCTCTGCGATCATTTCTGCTGTTTTCTTTGTTGTTCCACTTGCACTAAAATAAGCCACTAATTTTTTTGCCATAAAATAACACCTCATTTCTTAAACATAAACAAATGTAGCTCTGCAAGAATCGCCAAAACAATTCTTAGTGGCATAGCACCACATTATAAGCAGTTTTCCATAAAGTTAAAAATGTGCAGGAAGTTTTATTTCTCCTGCACATTTATTATAATACTCTATTTTCAATTATGTCTATTACTTATATCGTATCACCATCTATGCCTTTTAAGCATTATCTACAATTGTTTCGGTTTTATAGATTGTAATGCATAATTTATCCCTTTACAAACTATCTATATTAATTTTTTTCTAATTTCTCGTATTTTATTTTTTCTCTCTAAAACACTTACATCGCATTGTTCTAAATATTGATAAAATACATCTGCTGCAGATAACAACGCTAAAAAGAACTCCTTTTTCTCTACCATATATTTTTTGTTCCCTATAATTATCAAAAGCCCATTCTGATTCCTTTTTTCGTTTCTCGTTTTGGCGAGCCGCATGCACTGCTTCCTCTAAATCTTCCGTAAAATGTATAGAGAAATCATCTTTCCCCGCCACTATACGCCTGTATCTCCTCAATAAACCGACTTACCATCGGTGAATACGGGATATTTCTCCGCCAAGCGATCACGGTACTTGTCTCCACTTCCGGCGTCAATCGTCTCTGCACAAGCTTATCTTTCTCCCAATACCGTTCTGCGCCTTCGATCGACACCTGATACCCAAGGCCGTGAAGCACCATCACCCCGGCATTCGTGCCAAGGTTACTGGTAAACGCCACCTGTAGCCTGCTAAAATCCTTTCCGAACCAGTTAGCCAACTCACTCTGTACCGTATGGCGTTCCGGCAAAATAAGCGGCAAACCGATCAAATCCTCTTTGGTAATATACTCTTTGGCAGCCAGCGGATCGTCCGCCCGCATCGTCAAAACCCAATGATCGCTGCCCTGTAAGCGAATATAATCCATTCCTTCCGTACTGACCGGTTCTAAAAACAGTCCTATATCAATAAGTCCTTTTCCCATCAATTCTGACACCGCATCGGCAGTCCCGGTATGCAGTGCGATCTGCACTCTCGGATACTTTTCCCGATAACTGCGACAGATTTCCGCAAGTGTCTCCACAGCCATAAATTCTCCGCAACCGATGGTGATCGTCCCCTCCATAAACTCTTCACTGCCTTTGAACTCACTTAAGATCTTATCTTCCATCTCAACGATTTCCAGTGCCCGCCTTTTAAGCAGCACCCCCTCTCCCGTGAGTGTAATACTGCGTCCCCCTCGGTCAAATAACTTTGCCCCCAGCTCTTCCTCCAACGCTGCAAGCTGCCTAGAAAGCGTTGGCTGGGTCAAATTCAACTGCTCCGCTGCTTTCGTAAAGCTCTGCTCCTTTGCGACGGTCAAAAAATACCGCAATACTCTCAAATCCATAACTCTATCCCCTTCTTCCTCCAATTTATAAAGGAATTTCAGCACTTTGCCGTATACAATCTACTGTCTCCATCAGTATAACTTTCTGATCCTTATTTCGCAAATTTTTAAAGTTCTTTTAAGGTTAGCATCTTATACTGAACTTACAGTGAATTTTCTATAATCCGGTCACAATACAGGATCCTCCTCATACTGTGACCGCTGTCGTCCCCATGCGCACCGGGGACGGCAGGATGAAGCACCGCGTGCGCAGAAACGAGGTATTTATGAAAGTTACGAAAAAAATACTGATCGGCTTAGTATCTTGCAGTATGATCCTTTCGGGTGGAGCTGTCACCCCGACTGCATCTGCCAAAAGTACAAAGGTCGTAAAAAAAGGATACACGATTTCAAAAAAAGCCGGAAAATATTCCGGTTCCGTGAAGGTAAAAGTTAAAGCGAAAAAGGGCTATACCGTTTATTACACAACAACGGGGAAACTCAAAAAATCGCACCGTATCAAGGCATCCAAATCCAAGACCTTTACCTTTAAACAAACAAAAACTTTACGAATTTATGTCGTAAAAGCTTCCAAAAAAATGACAGCCAAAAAGTTGCGCAAAGTCAAAAAATCAGCAATGGCTAAATACAAATATACCATTATAAAGCAAACAACTAAGTCAACTACAGTGCCAAGTGCAAATACTGCTACTGCGTCACCTTCTGCAACAACAGCCGCTACTACGACTGCACCATCTGCCACACAGACACCGTCAGTGACGGCAACACCAGTCAAGACTCCTGCGGCAACGGCAACTGCAATTCCTATGGTAACACCTGGCGCCAGTGATTATGTAGGTGACGACTCCTCTGCTGACTATGTTGAGCCAACCCGAACGACTTACACGGAAGAAGACACCGATACTTCCTCTGAAAATGCAACAGAGATCACCTTGTCTACTTCTGCAACCGGCAGTAAAGTTACCGCGGACAATTATGAGATCAGCAAGAAAAACAAGCTGACGATCACCGCTCCCGGTACTTATGTCTTACATTCTGCCACAAATGAAACAACGGACGGTCTGGTAGAAGTCAAATATGCCGATGATACAATGACCGGAACCGTACATATTATTTTAGATGGTGTACGACTGACTTCATCAAATAATACAGCACCGGATTCTGATACCGGTCTGATCACGATCAAGAGTAATGTCACCAATGCCGTGATCACTATTGCCGATGGCAGCGAAAATACACTTACCGATACCGGAGCAACCGGAATTGATGCGGACGATAATACCACAACTTACACGGCTGGTATCGTCTCTAAAAAGACACCTCTGACCATCAATGGTTCCGGTACATTAAACATTATTTCCACCAATGGTAACGGCATCAAATGTACCGATGAATTAAAGATTCTGGATGCTGTTATTAACGCATCCGGTCCCGATGATACTGCTTTGGGACATAATGGTATTTCCGGCAAAACCGGATTATCTTTCAAAAATGCAACGATTTATGTACATGCAAATAATGACGCATTAAAAACAACACTGGATGCCGACGATGTTGCCGCAGACAGCACACTTGCAGATCTCGGTAATATGGAATTAGATGGTGGCAGCTATACTATCGTGTCCGAAAATGGGGACGGCATCTCTGCTTACCGCACATTGTATCTGAACCCAACGCTCTTGAATGTGACGACCAAAAATGCAGCATCATCCACAACAGATGGTAGTTACAAGGGAGTCAAAGCAGGTACAACAATCTATGTTCCATCTACTGCCGGAACAATCACAGCTGACACCACAGCAACCTACAGTTCTTCTCGCGCTTCCCGCGACAATAGGGACACATCTAATAATGCAGTTGATCAGAAAAGTCCTCAAAACAATACAACCGGCCATCAAGACAATGCTTTAAATCCTCAAGATAATTCAAAGGATTCTCAAAGTAGCAATAACGACAATAGCAACAATAGCGTCAAGCCGAACCTTGAAGATAACAAAGAGAATCCTCCTGCTGACCCAAAAACAGGACAGGACCAACCGGAACCGCCACATGATAATATGGAACAACCGGATAAACACGATGAGTTTACCGCTGCTTAATTGCAAAAGTAAATTCCAGTGCAGAAGTAAATTCTACTGCACGTTAAAAAATGCTGTTTTTTTATATTTTTTTGAACCATAATAGAGAAGAATGGATTATAATATAACCAGATCCAAGCAAAAATTCTAAAAAAGGGTATGGCAAACAAGCCGGTATGAATCGCCGTATGCAGGACTAATTTCTACCCGCTGGATTCGTTTTTTATGAAGATGTAAAACTTTGCTACCTGACAGCAGATTCATTGTTTGGATTTATAGGTTACTTGATCAGCTCAGGCGTTAGATTGATTTTGTCGGGTTCAATCGGCTTGAGCTGAAGTGCTAACAGGACATCCATATCGAAGTTTTCCTTTGCGGTCTGGTATGGGGTAAGTCCAAGCAGGCTCTGTCTGGGAACAGAGTTGATGTTATTTACAATTAAATTTAAGTCCCATTGTGTCAGATGCTCGAAACTGGTACCTTTCGGGAGTATTTCCCGCAGTTTTGTATGAACATTTTCGATGCCGCCCTTTTGCCCGCTGCGCATGGGATCACAATAATAAATACTGGTACGCCGGTAATCATCCATGCCGGTTTCCAATGCTTTAGGGTCTCCAAACTCCCCGCCCCGGTCGGTCAGTACCGTTTCGAATAAGATACTGAAGGTTATTGTGCCCAGCCGTGCTTCCAACCGGTCAAAGACAGCACGGACGGCTCCTTTGGTACACCGGTTTAACAGATAAGCGAGAAGCAGCTTTTCATCCCGGAAATAGAATGTCAAGATGCATTTTTTGGAGTCACGGGAGGATTTCACCGTATCCATCTCAACCACATGTGTAGGCGGAAGCTGCTGGAAATCACTGTACAGCCGGCCATGGAACACTTCCCGGTCTGTAATCTGTGATTTATGGCATTTACGGGCTTTGAATTTAACTTTCCGTTTCAAGTCGATGTTGCGGCCGGTAAGCAGTCCGAGTTCTATATATTGATAGATGGAACGGACGGAAAGCCCAAGCTCCGGATGTTCTACAACAATCTGGTAAGGGGAATGCCCCTGCCAAATCAGAGGGGTAACCACAGCATCAATTCGGTGGAGCTCCTTTTTGGAGAGATGGAGGCCGGATCTGGAATCCCGGAGTGTTTCCCGGTATCTGCGATCTGCAAAGAGTGCATCATAGTGATACTTATGAGGGATGGTACAGCGTACATGCCCCTTGTCACATCCATTGCAGACATACGGAGCCCGGTCAAGTCTGTTGCAACGTTCCCTTACAAAATCCTTGCAGTGCTGGTTGCACGAAGGGCAGGAAGTGCATTTGATATCACAAAGGATAATCTTTCCACAGACGTTTTTCTTTTGGCAATGGAAACGGTGGACACAAAAGTTTTTGGCATTCAGGAAGAGCCCTCTTCCCGGATAGAAATCGGACAGGCGGTGTGCACGAACCTCTTTGGATATTGTGCTTGGATCTTTACAGAGATGTCGTGCAATCTCTTTGAATGAGATACCGTCATTCAGGGCACGTTCTATGTAAAGCCTGTCGGAAGCGGTAAGGTGTTTATGGTTACCAGGGATATATTTACTCATGATGTCTCCTTCCACTGCTGTCAGGGACAGGGATATCGTAATATATATGCAGAATTAAATTCAACCTGTGCAGAGGTAACTTCTATCAGGAAACAAGACAGTAGAATTTACTTTTGCAATTTAGGTGAGTTTACCGCTGAAACTCCTTTCCAGACAAGATACTGTTATGTACAATATAATACAGAGGGCAAAGTAACTTCTGTTTCTGTTGATCATATTGCCGCAATCAATGAAAAGCAGGCGAAAAAATATGCAAACAAGATTAAAAACCGCTCTGCCAAAAAAGGCTTCATAGACATTTACCGCTACCGTATTACGACCAACGATACCGGTACCTTGTACCTGTTTATGGACTGCCAGAAAGAATGGAACAGTTTTCGCGGAACATTATATACCAGTATTCTGCTCTCTGTAGCAGGAATGGCGGCGGTATTTGTACTCGTCTTCTTTTTCTCTCATTTATTTTTGCGTCCGGTCGAAGAAAGCTATACCAAGCAAAAGCAATTCATTACAGATGCCGGACATGAGTTAAAGACACCTCTCACCATCATTGACGCCAACACGGAAGTCCTGGAAATGGAGCACGGTGTTAGCGACTGGACCAAAAGCATCCGCAATCAGGTAGAACGATTGTCCTCTATGGTGCAGCAGTTGATCACACTGTCCAAAATGGATGAGGATGGCACTACTGCCGATAAACAAACCTTCTGTCTAAGTAACGCATTAGCAGAATCAACGGATCTGTTCATTCCTGTTGCAACAACTTCCGGCAAGCAAATACAGTTGCAGTTAGAGGAACAACTTTATTATCTTGGTGATGAGAAATGTATTCGCCAAATGTTTTGTCTTTTATTAGATAATGCCGTAAAATATGCCAACGAAAATAGCGTTATTATGGTCACCCTGAAAAAGAAAGGGCGCAAAACATTTTTTGAGATACAAAATGATTGCACCAATCTCGAAAAAGGCGATCAATCCGTCTTATTTGAACGATTTTATCGCAGTGATTGATCCCGCAATTCCGAAATTGGAGGTACCGGTATCGGGCTGTCTGTCGTGAAATCCATCGCAGACTCTCACAAAGCTAAAATTCACGCAGAAAGTCCCGATGGCAATTCCTTATCGATCCAAATTATCTTCTAGAATCAAACCTTACCGATTCTCTCCAACATGGCACGCCACCCTGATCAGTCCTCGATCAAAGCATCTGCTTGCTCTGTTGCTTTGCTTCCTTTTCTCTCAAAAATGGTGCGAAAGATCAAACGAACTAAAGGTCCACAATAAAACATTTGATAACAGATTGCCATTGGGAAATTCATTGCCCATGTTTGAATCCAAGTACCAAAAGTTTTCGTTTCCTTAAACAACAAGGTTGCCACAAAGCTCATGATCGGACACATAATACAACAGATGCAAATAGAAATCGCATAGGTGATGATCTGCGGTCTGTCATCCGGTGTCACAACCGTAAATGCAAGTGCTTTTGCAATCTTACCGACAATGAAAAATTCTAAGACAAATGCGACCGGCACCATGATGGGCAGTTCATGAACTGCTGCAAGAAAAGTCTCTCCGGTTACTTTCCCCATGTTTAATGCAACATTGTAAACGACCATCCCGTACACCATGATCGTTGCCATAATAGCTGTGAATACGACATCTTGAAATTTGTTTTTTGGCATAAAAAAATCCTCCTAAAATGATAACTATTGTCATGTGTTGTTCGTTATCATCCCGGAGGATTGTGCGTTTCCAATAAAAACCATATAATGCTTTGGGATTATAACATATTATTTTCAATAATGTAATACCCAAAATTAATAATGATCAAATTTTTGTGCCAATTTGGTCAGATCAACCCCACAATTTTCTTTTATCTTTTCCAAAAATGCCGGCACATCCACACCATAGAGATAATGTGTCAATGTCATTCCGTCTGTATTCTTCTTATTTCCATACAACCAGTAAAATTTCTCCGCGTCATCTCCATTTGTAGATTTTTCTCTGTTCTTCTGTGCCGCAGCTATCGTTTCCTCTCCTGTTTTGTGTAACTGTTTCAACGATTGTTGCTGATCCGTTGACAACGCATTTTGCGATAGTTCTGCCAAAAACAATCGATCTTTTCCCGCCAACACATCAATCTTTAAGGTTGGATATTTTCTATCCTTTGTCAGCGATATTTTGAAAGTATATGTCACGGAAGAATCTGCCTTTTTGAAAGACACATCCTGGCGATATTCTTTTTTCGTATCATTTCGCACAATCGTAACCGAATAGTCCACATTATCCACCATGAGATCTATCACACGCCCACGAATCACATCTGACTGATCCACATATAATTTCATTTTCTTCCATACCATGCTGTATTTGTTTGTCATAAATTCACCTGTATGATAGACAATATCATACTCCGTGCATGCATCAGAGATTCCCTTCGGTGTTACCTTCCCGTCTCTCTTTGTAACCGTCTGTCCCTTTTGCCAAAACATGCCAAGCCACTTTCGCATCTCACTCTCAAAACTAAGTTCCGTACCCGATGGCACAAACAAAGCTTCGGTCAATTCCGTCTCCAACATAAGATAATCTTCTTTTAGTTCCAGTATCTGCAAACAGCTAACCCCGCCGGACTCTCCCACATCACGCTTCTGTGTTCCATCGTGAAAAACATTAAATCGTAGTGCCTTATTGCCATTCAATGACACTGCTCCCTGTCCGGTCACCATATCCTTATCCATCTGAATGTCAGATTGTACGGTAATCATTTGTAATCCACTTTGCTGCAGTAAAGCTTTCCATGCATCGCCAAGTATAATCTGCGTTGTTAGTCCCAGTCCTTCACTGCTTCTATCTTTCCAATCTGCCTTCCGGTCACAAATCGTTTTCACCTCTTCATCAAGCGTTTGCTTTTCCAATTTTTGAATATATTCCGATGGCGGCAGTTTATTTTGTTGTTCCTGCTTTTTATAATAGATCAAGCCACCCGTGCCTAATGCCAAAACAGCAATGATACAAATAGCTGTCACAAACCACTTCTTTCTGTTCTGCATCATTATCCCTCACTCCTTTTATCATAAAAACAATGTGCTGTTATCCATACAACAATCGTCCACTCGCAAATTCGCCCACCATGTTAATATTCCATTTACCCTAATCAGCTCATCACATTACGATCCAGTTCCAGATTGTTTTTATCCAATAACTCAAATCCGTTGTAGTATTCACATATAACAGCTCTTGGTATAGTTTCGTTATCGTATTCATATCGATTGCATACCCGTTTGTTGCATCAACATCCTTAAAAGCACTTTTCTCGTATCTTTTCACTCCTCCATCACATCGCCATTCCGAAATAGCACTTTGATAAAAGCTTCCACAATCCAAATAGCCTACCTCTCCTTTCGCATAAAACATGCCGACATCAGCACCTGCAAAAGCAGAGATTCCAATCCTTTCAAGATCACCTTTCACCTCAACCGTACCAAGTTCGCTACAACGATAAAAGGCACCATCAGCAATCTCCGTCACACTAGCTGAAATTGTTAATTGAGGATCTATATCGTCCGTTTTTTGTACCTGGCAGAGTATATGACCATCCTTGGTATATAAAATCCCTTTTTGCAACTGATATGCCGTATTCTCCTTATCAATATGGATTGATTTGATCGGCGCATAATACAAAAAGAGTGTATCTGGATCTCCTTCTTTGCCATAATTGATCTTTCCACGAAATGCTTTGCCAATATAAAAAGTTTTCAACTGATCACAATTTCTAAATGTCTCAGACGCAATATATTGTAAGTTTGGCGACATCCGAAAACTCGTAATTCCTGTCCCTGCAAAAGTTCCATATCTCTTTAAATAACCATCATATTGCCCCTCATCATGATCTAACTCAAAATAATCTACACCATTCACATAGCGATCATAAGGGTCCTCATCCTCCGAATCATAATAATGTATCACTCGTACATCAGACTTGTTGTAATAATCTGAAATGCGCTTAAGATGATAAAGTTCCTCCAAATTCACATCCTTAAGTAAAATGCAGTCAAAGAAACTTCCCCCTCCCAGTTTGCGTAAGTTCTTCGGCAAAACAATTTTTTTCAAATGATAATTGCCCTTAAATGATAGCGGTGCTGTCTGACGAACAGTATCAGGGACAACAAAAGTATGCCCTTCCTTTCCCATCGGATAACAGATAAGCTTTGTCATTTTCTTATTATATAAAACACCATTTTGCGATCTGTACTTTGGGTTGCTAGAAGACACTCGAATACTCGTAAGATAAATCTGTGCCCCAAATGCACCCTCTTCAATTTTTGTCACACTTGCCGGAATATAGATTTCCTTGATCTGTATATCACCAAACATGTTGGCTGTAATCGTAGTAAAGCCTTCCGGTAATTCCGCATATAATTTTTCAGTTGCATCACCCAGACCTCTCCACACATCAAAACCCCAGCCGGGCTCGTAATCATCCGATATTCCTCTTTCTTCTTCGGACGCATATCTAAGAACAGAAGAGTCTTTGATCGCTGTAATCCCCTGTCGTATCACTAATTTCTTCACCTGAAAATATCTGTTTTTACGACCAAGCTGTTCATCCACGCGAATGGTTTGTGACACAACTCCCGTTCCGTATAGTTCCAGTTTTTTCGCCTTACTGTCATAGCGGTATTTCGTCTCACCGCCACAGCTTCCAGAGACTACTTTTGCCTGTGCATTTTGCGCAAAAAATAATCCCCCTGCTATCATCCAAAATGAGATCATTAGGGTAACAATATAGCCTGCTTTTTTCATAATATCCCTCCTCTAAATATACTAAGTAATCTCATTCAAACTCATCATATAATAAATTTTCCCGTCTGCAAATCGAGAAATTGATCGAGTTTGATTTTTCCTTCAAACCCTCTGCCATACTTATGCTCTCTTGTTTGATGATCAAACTTAAAACTGATATTGTAAAGCTTTCCCAATTTAGTTTTTTTCAATAAACTATTGTCCTTCATAAATTGGATAACTCTTTTATGATTTTCTATGTCATCACCATTAAGATAAAAACATATAACTCCTGTATTTGATACTTGTGCCTCCATGTCTGTGCACTTACACACACAACATATCTTCTCATCTATAGCTTTTTGACAAACTTTTTGTGCAAATTCCTGATTGTCAAAAAAATACATCCATTTTCCACATTTATCCTTTTCAAGAATACTTTCTTTTCCTGATAAGAACCAAAACCATCCCTGTTTTCTAATCATCAACTACACCCCCTATCTAATTTAAAGTGGTATTATTTTGCCATCCTCTAACGAAACAATATATTTTTTATCACCAAATTCTACTCTTGCATGCTCTAGTTCCCTTTTGGATTGTGTTAAAACAATATGTTTCTCAACTCCATCAAGAGTAACCGTTACAACCTTATTTCCAAATGAAACCTCCGGCAATTCTTTACTTTCACATGTCTTTTTTACCTTCTCAGACCTTTCCAATATATATGGTCTGATATTTTGTAATACACGAAAAGTAATCATATCATCAAGTAATATATCTTCAATATCACACGGCTCACCGCCTCGCACAAATGTTTCAATGTGATAAAAATACATACATTGTTTTAAATAATTAATCAGCCCCGCCGTTCTTCTTTTATATCCATGATCATGCAGTAATGTTCTTAATTTCATTCTCACATAATCCTTATCATCTAAAAACACAATGCGCAAACGCAAACCCATGAAATAAGAACGAATATCTTGAAACTCATCTTTAACAAAAAAGCGGTGCTCACTGTTTATCGTTTCAAGATCGCTATTCACAGATTCCAGTTCCTTATCATAGACTTCCTTATTCTGTTGATAATCAATTTCATCCATCACATCAAAAAGAAACTGCTTTTTATTAAAGCGATGCTCTAAATAC